>JBNJEM010000065.1:0-20046 GCA_051745935.1 Planctomycetota bacterium | reverse complement strand
CATTAGCGAAAAACGTGAAACTCCCCGGGACCAGCCCGGGGCATCTCATCCAGCACGGATAACCGCCGTAATGGAGCGAGGAACCTGAGTCTCCCCTCGCCCGAACTGGGAACGTCACTCGAATCCCTTAAATCAGACAGTTATTTCTTAACAGAGCCTAAACCGGCAAGGATCATGACGGCGGCCTGCGCGCTCCGCAGGGCCGTTTTCCAACCCTCATTGCCTGGGAGAGCCTTACTTCAGTTCGCTAAAACGTTACAAAAAAAGGGGCCGGAGCGTGTGACTGGCCGGTTGACCGACACGCCGCGCGCTTGGTTTGACAGTTCGCTCCGCCACAACTTATACTGAACAGCGCTTGGTTTTGCACATCCCCCAATTCGGGCCTTGCGTTCAGGCAAGGTACCACGCACGCCAGTAATCTACCGGAACGAGGAGCCGCGCTGATGAGTCGCTACGACATCCTAAGCGACGACCATTACATCAACATGAATCTTAACACTGAAATGGAGTTGCCGCAGAACCGAGAAAGCGTGCTGCATTACTTTGAACAGATCCAACGTCAGTACCCGACGATGCGAAACTTTTACGTCCGTGACCGCGGTGATCACGTGCTTGAAGAGGAACGAGAAAGTGGATCCTACCGTTGGGCGAGTATTGATATGCTCCGCATCTGTTCGGGCCACGTGAATCCGCCGACGATCCAGGACGCTTTGCAGCAACACGATTGCGTCCTTGATCTTGCGCCCTATGCATTGAGCGTCACCTCGCTCGATTGTGAATCGTTGAATGTGATGTTTGGGTTCGATTTCACCTATCGAGGCAACCATAATCAACTGCTTGTGGAGGCACTTGGCGTGGTGCCCGCGTTCGAACACCTGAGTGAATTGCCAGGCGCCACGGTAATCGGCCACGAACCCAGCTTTCATATTGCGTTGGATGATGAATGTCGGGTGCAATGCCGCCTCAGTTTTGAAACTCGCACAAGTGCCTACTGCGTGCGAACCGGGAATTATCCCGAAGAGCAGTTGAGTGTGTATGTGACCGCGCGGCGTTTCGGGGGGCTGGAGGCGGGAGAATCGTACGTCACGGTCATGCGCCACCTTGCTGGTACCTGCCAGCGTTTAATCGACAATCACATTGCCGATCATGTATTGCGACCGTTGCAGGAGGCTATTGTGATCCAGTAGCTTTTCGGCGAGTGGAAGGATTGTCCGGAAAGGCCCGGTCATATTCCCGCTGGTCGGCATCTCGCGGTGGGAAGCGTGCCCCTCATGGTCCATGATCCGGGCTGTCCATGATCCGGGCTGTCCATGATCCGGGCGGGTGGAGGCCGAGCCAAGGGCCGTTTTATCGCAAAGTCTTGCCGCCACCGGGTTTGTCCTGGTGGCGTGAATTCCCGAGAGAAATACGATTTGTGCCGGTCGCGGATGATTTTCTCCGCCGCGAGTCCGACCAACGGGCGGACGGCTTGCGTCGGGCAGTTTTTCACGGGGGAAAAAACCAACCGCCTGAAAGATATGCCCTTTCATGGCCGCGAAGTGGCGCTGTCCAGCTAATTTCGCCGTTTCCGCGAACCGCGGGACTTTCCCTTCGAGCTCCCTTTTCTGGACCGAGACTCTAAGTTGCTGTCGATGATCACCGAGACGGCTTCCTCCCACGTGGGGATTTTCCGGTGTTTGGGTTTTTTCCCGGGTTTATCGGGATATTCGTCGTCAGCCGCTTCAGTCTCCTCCTGAGTCGGTGACATCGGGGCTTCGTCGCAGGCTTCGGCATCGCTCCGTTCCTCGCCGGTTTTTACTTGCGCCGCTTCATCCTGATGATTCTCCGTGCGTCCATTGGTTCTCCTTGGCCGGCGGCGCCGGCGGCGACGACGTTTCGTCTCGCGTTCTTCCTCGGATCGTTCCTCGGCGTCCTCCGCTGCCTCTTCGTCGACGGATTCCGTGTCCTCGAGCGCGGCATCCATGGCCGGTGGTCCGGCGTCGCTTTCGGAATCCCCAGCGTCGGGTTCGGCGGTCTCGGTATCCTCGCGTTTTCGCGACCGGCGGCGGCGTCCGCGTCGCGAGCGATGTCTGGAAACTTCCACCACCAGTTCATCTTCTTCTTGTTCCTCGTCTTCCTCCGCCAGCTCTTCCCCCTCTTGTGGTTCCCGTGGCGTTGCGATTTCAGCGTCCTCGCCGCTTGCTTCCGGAGCGCCGGCGACCGGTTCCTCGCTGTCGACATCCCGCCAGATGTTGTCCGACCGGGCCAGGTTCTTGTCTTCGATACTCGCCGTGGGCTCTGACTCGACCGTTTCCGATTCGGGGGGCTGTTCCATGTCGGGGTGGGCCGTCGCGGCTGTCTCTTCTTGGACGGCCTCTTCTTGGGGTTCCGAAAGGGGGGGTTCCACCTCGATCCCCAATTCCGAAGCCAAGACATACCAGTCGGTCGGGGGGCGTGGCGGGAGCGGTCCCGGTGGATTGGGCGGTTCCGCCGCCGCGTCCGCTTCCGGTTCGGGAGAAGGTTCGGTTGAGGGGGCTTCGTCGCGTGCCTTCACCGGCTCACTCGCTTCGGCTTCGTCCCCGCTCGGTTCCTCCACCTCCGCGGGCTCCCCCGGATCCGCGCCCAACATTTCAGCGAGGTCGCGCCAGTGGTTTACGGAACGCTTCTCGTCGGGGGTGCCGTTGTCCGGCGTTTTTGGATTGTACGGTTCTGGATTGTATTCTGGTTGGTTCATGTGCCGACGTGTCCCCATGCAGGACTAGCGTGTTTGTCACACGGTAGCCGATTGGTGTCCGTCAGGCTTTCCAGCCTGACGCCCGTGAATCCGGCGAAACACGAGAAGATTCTCTCAGTGGCGGCGCTAGCCTGGGAAGGCTTACGGACATCGCCGCTCATCGGGCCAAACAGGTGGTCGCGTTCAACAGCGGGTCACCACACCTGATTCCAGCTTTCAACACTGCTTTTTTCCACACTGCTTTTTTCCACACTGCTTTTTTCCACACTGATTTGGCGGCACGAAACCTTGCTGGTTTCGTGAAGCGTCTTGCCTTTCCAACACGGACCAGTGCCGCTCGGCTGCACGCGGCCCGATTCCTTCAGCTTAACGGCCGAATCAGATCGTGGTCGCCCCATAGGGGCCGTTGGGCCAGCGTGGCAAGCGTGTGCGCGCATTATACTGGAGGCGTGGACACCTGAGAAGTCGTAGCGCGCCGGCTGACAGCTCGTGTCCATGCGGCGCCGAGCTTGGTCGGCGTTACCGGCGACTGCAACGCAACCGGCTCCGCCGGCTGGGCCACCACGCCAACGCCATACCGGTCGCGGATGACTTTGTCCGCCGCGAGTCCGACCAACGGGAGGACGGCTTGGGTCGGGCAGCTTTCCACCCGGACGAATCCGACCGCCTGAGGTATAGAGGCACGGGCGTTGAAGGCTTTGAAGGCGCATCGCCGCGTGGATCGGTTGAGTTTGATTTCTCCACCAATCCCTGGCGCGGCGACTGTTGCCTGTTAGTCGGCCGACGGACGGACGATGAAGCTGCCGTTATCGGCGACATTGAACAGTGGCCTGAAGTAATCGTTTCCGTACGCCTTGCGAGTGCCGGGGTACCAGACCAGTGTCAACCCCACGTTCCAGGCTTCCTGCAGATGGGCGTTCTGACGACTTCCATCCTTGGGAATCAGGTAGGTGAACCCGCTCTGTAGCGCGAGGCTGTCGGTGAGAGGAAGTTTGAAGTCGGTCCCGATAAGTCCTTCGCCGTGTCCGGTGAAACCGGCGTATAGCCGCCCGTATCCACCTCCAATTTCCTCAAAGCGACGACGGTAGAACAGCGTGAACAGGTCGGTGGGTTCGTAGGTTTCGATCACTGACCGGCTTTGGCCATGAGACAGAAGCAGCGACTCGACATCGTTGTTTTTGGTTCCGCCGGTGAATCGGAATCCCAGCTCATGCCACTGGGGAAAGACCCAGCTGAGTTCACTCCGGAGTTGGGTAAGTTCCAGTGTGTCGTAGTACCAGTCCTCGGCTAGAATGTCGACGACAATGCCGCCCTGCAGTCCCCAATCAACTCGCCGAAACAACCCGGCCGTGATAAAGCTTTGGTTTCGCGTGTCTTCGGAGAAGGACGCGCCAGAATAATTGCTGCTGACGCCGCGGTAGCCTATCTGGCCGCCAAATGGCTGATTCAAAAACCCGGGGACGGGGGCCGCCCAATTGCCGCCGTAGTGAAACCCGAAACTCCCGGTTTCTCCGCGATTCAACGGCGCCGTAAAGCCTTGCATTCCGGAAAAAAGCTCAATCTTGTCCAGCCATAGGTAGGGGAAACAGCATCGGCGGCAGCAACCGCAGCCATAGCCGGTACATTCGCCGCAATCGCAGGCCATTTCGCCGCATGCATGCGGGCCCATGCAGTCGGGGCCAGTGCCGGGCCCCATGAACTGATCCGCCGCCTCGGGCGTCATGAATTCACCTTCGGCAGGTAGATCATCGAATCTCATTTCTTCCGGCCTTTCCATCGGCTGGATGGGCTCGGCCGACTCGAGAGGCATCTCCGGGGTTTCAGCCGGTTGCTGTTGATCATCCGATTCCTGCTGGTACGACATCCGCCGGTGTCGTGGCATGAAACCGAGCCGCGGACGCCGGTTTCCCTGACGTGGATAGCGCCCGGGGCGCTCATAGGACACCCGGCGCACCGAGGTTTGTTTTTGGGTGGGCGAGGGGGCGGAATCGGTGGAGCGGACCCGCTCGGGCTCGGTTTCCTCCGCGGTCCCCGAGCGGCTTGCCGGGGGTGTCGCCGTCACCCGCTCCACCTCTTTGGCTGCTGCCCGGGGTTGCGGCGAGGAGCGCAAGGGATTGTGGGGCGTGGTCTCGGCGGTGAATTCACCAGCACCAGCGCTCGTTGCCCAGGCCGCGCCATGCGCTATGGCGAAGGCGACGAAAAGTAACACGCACAAGGACCTTCCAAGACAGACGTTCATCAGAGTATTCCTCACTCGTTGCGCTGAGAGACTCGCCGCCTGACACCGTCCCTGTCAGCCGGTAGCGACTATATCGGACGCCGAAGAATCGGAACTTTCGTCAAATTTATACCAATCCATAAAATGCGCGCATGTGACCCAAGCCGTTTGTTTTCCCGATTTTAACACGAGTGGAGCGGGGGAGACGATTCAATCCGGGCCGCCGGATTCTTGATTGCCTCACAATGGTGGTCAACGGGTTGGGGGCGTGGTATGTTCAACAGTGCCTGGGGCGTGCGTCCCGAGATCTTACGCTCCGGACATCCAGGGCGGTTTTGGCCGGTGGATTGTTACGGTATTGGTTGTGCGAGCTCGCCTGGCGATCAATGAAACACGAGACTCCACCGGGCACTTTAGCCACGCCCTTTGGCAACAAACGTAACCCTCCCCAGGGCAAGCCTGGGTGTTTTTGGGCTTTTTCAGCGGTCTTCGGCGGGCCATCGGACAGCTGCGGTGGCCCCGTGGGGCCACTTCGGGGTAGCCTCTGATGGGAGTACGCGGGTTGAGCCAAGACGCCGTTAAGCGGTATGCAATGGCTGTTGTGTCGCAAACGCGCCATGTTGTGTTGCAAACGCGCCAATGGATATCGCCATCGATTTCCGACTAGTCTCGCACTCGGAGGTTCAAACAATGCCTGTCATATTGGTCGTGGATGATTCCGAGATGGACCGCCGCTTGGTGGGCGGGTTGTTGCCGCAGGACCTTGATTGGCTGGTCGAGTTCGCGGACAATGGGGTCGCGGCCCTGGAGAAAATGCGGTTATCGGTCCCCGATCTCGTTGTTACCGACATGATGATGCCGGAGATGGACGGGATGGAACTGGTCAGTCGCGTGCGGGTTGAGTTCCCCGATACGCCGGTGATTCTGATTACCGCGCATGGAAGTGAAATGCGAGCCGTTGAAGCCCTCCAGAAGGGGGCGACTAGCTATGTGCCGAAACCAGTCATGGCCGAGAAGTTGCGGGAGACGGTGGAGCAGGTCCTAGCGCTTTCGCGAGCGAACCGGAGCTATTCGCGGCTGGTCCGGTGCCTCACCAGGGCCCAGTACGATTTCGCCTTGGACAACGATCCCACGCTGATTCCGCCGCTGGTCGATCTGATTCAACAGATGTTGGCCGGCATGGAATTCTGCGATGCCACGGGGCGAATGCATGCGGGGATCGCACTCGAAGAAGCCATGCTCAATGCGCTGCTGGCCGGCAACTTGGAAATGCAGGCTCAGGAAGTTCAGACGGCCCGCCAGCACTTGCGTCAAGGACAACATTGGGGGCTGGTGGAATCACGACGGCAAAGCAGTCCTTTTGCCGAACGCACGGCGTGGGTTCGTGTCAACATTTCACCAGAAAAAGCCACCTTCGTGATTCGTGACGAGGGCCAGGGATTTGATGTTTCCGAAGTTCCGGACAAAGCCGACCCGGAACATCTGGAGCATCGCACCGGCCGCGGCTTGGTCCTGATGAAAAACTTCATGGACGACGTTCAATTCAGCCCGGAAGGTAACGAAGTGACCATGACCCTGAATCCGGATGTCTCGGCCTCGTGATCTGTCCCCTCTGTCCGCGGTCAAACCGGCTGTTGGAATCTCTTGTCGGCCCACTCGCTCGGAGGCCTCCCGCCCGGGCCGTCGCGGCAACCATCAGGGCCGAGGATCTCTTCGGCCGGCGTTCTTGGCGCGGGGCGTGCCCTTTACAACTCGACGAAGTCCCCCAACAATGACGGGGCGTCTTGGCTTTCGCGACACGGGGCCGGGGCCGTCGATTGGTATACTTCAGGCGATGGGATTTGTCCGGATGGAAAGCTGCCCGACGCAAGCCGTCCTCCCGTTGGTCGGACTCGCGGCGGACAAAGTCATCCGCGACCGGTATAATGGCTTGGCTGGTTGGCGTACGTCAGGCCTGCTAGTCTGACTGCCGTGAATCTCGTGGAACACGGCGGAGCCCTCCGTTAACTCCCGTCGCGTCCGCCTGGGACAGGCCGACGCACATTGCAGCTAATCGGTTAAAGGGCTACGCGGATTGAAACTTGCGTGCGGCGACCGGGGTATATGGTTCGCGCGGCTCAAGGTGAAGGTGCTTGTCCCGTTGGCACGCCACGGCGGGAACAGGAGGTGAGTGGACACGAGCCGCCGCGCGTGGGGACTGGGGGCCGCGCCGCGTTGGTGAACACGTGTGGCGTATGACGTATCACTTGCTGACGTATGACTTGCGTTCTTCTTTAAAGGAGGAGAGAAAGATGTTTCGGATGGTCTCAGTTCGATGGCTACGACCGATGGGGGTGCTGGTCGCGCTCGTGGTCGGAATCGCGTGTCTTGGGCCGCGGAAAGTGGCTGCTGATCCACTTAACGAGGAGAGTTCGCTCAAATTCGCGCCGGCGGACGCGTCGTTTTATATGTCGTGCATGCGGCTGGGCGAGGTGTTTGACCGGGTTGCAGGCAGCAATGCGGTGGCCGAACTTAAATCGCTGCCAGTGGTTCAAATGGGGGTGGCGGCAGCGAAGATGCAGTGGCAAAACCCACAGAATCCCCAGGCTGCCGAGCTTAAACGGATGTGGGAGGCTCCCGAAAACCAACAGCTGGTGGAGCTGCTCAAAGATGCCGTCTCCCATGAAGTGTTTGTCTACGGCGACAGCCAGGTTGGAGAGACATTCGCGTTGCTTAACGAGATCAACTCGGCGGCCAGCGCGGGGCAGATGGAGGCCTTGAGTGCGGGCGAGTTTCAAAACATCCAGACCTATCAGCTGCGCGAAGTGCTCGAGGTGCTCGACGAGCGGGATGACCCATTGAAGGTTCCCATGATCCTGAAAGGCATGAAGCTGAGCGACGCCCAGGCCGCTCTCGAACAGCTGGATCGGCTTGAAACGTTGGTGAAAGCGGTGCTGGAGGAGCACCCGGAAATACGAGCGGGGTTTTCGCGCGACCAGGTTGGGGGCGGTGAATTTCTCGTTCTCGAGCTCGAGGGCACGATGATTCCCTGGTCCGAGATCATGGAAGAGGCCCAAGAGAATTCCAACGTCGATCCCGAATTGATGCAGCAGTTGGTTGACAAGTTGAGTGGCTTGGAGGCGGTTGTTTCCGTTGGCGTGCGCGACGAGTATTTGCTGGTTTCCATTGGTCCGGATAACGAGCACCTGAGCGCGCTCGGACAGGGCGAGCTGTTGTATGACCGGGACGAAATGGCGCCGGTGCGGGAGGCGGCCGACAAACCGATCACTGGAGTCAGCTACGTCGGACAGGATTTCATGCGGCAACTGTCGTCAATCAATCGTCAGATGGATCAACTGGTGGCGATGGCGAAACAGTTCGCTCCCATGCTACTTATGACGGCTCCTGGCTTGCAGGAGGAATTGATTGCCGACGTGGAAAAGGCCGCGGAGTACATCAAGGAGCGCGTTCCCGAGCCCGGAAGCTATTCGGCGTATAGCATCATGACGCCCGAGGGATACGAATCGTTTTCGTATTCATGGTCAAGCGAATCGGCCTTGGACGCGTCACAAAACTTGTCGATTGTCCAGCATGTAGGGGGCAACCCGATCGCGTTTTATGCGGCTCGCGGCAAGTCCGATCCGGAAGAGTTCGAAGCATTGGCCACCTTTGTATCGCGACTCGGCTACTACGGCGAACAACTTGCTCGGGCACAGTTGAGCGAGCAACAACTGACCATTTATGAGAAGCTCAAGGGCGATTTCCTGCCCCTGGTCGAACGATTCGGTCAGGTGACGCGGGAGAAGCTGGTTCCGGCCTTTGCCGACAGCCAGAGTGCACTGGTGCTGGACGCCAAGTCGAAAAGCAAGTCCTGGTACAAGGCGATGCCGCCAACGGATACGGAATTGCCCATGCTGGAACTGGGAGTCGTGATGGGGGTGAGCGACGCCAGCCTTGTCAAGGAAGCCTTTAGTGAGTACTTCGACATGGCCCAACAGGCGTTGGACAAGCTTCATGAAGCCTCGACGGGCGATCTGCGTGAGATGTTTCCGAGTGCGGTGCCTCCCATCGAACTGGCGAAACCGGCGACCAAGGATGCCGGGGACGGGACCGTCTATTACTATGCCTTGCCGGAACAGACGGGGCTCGACAAACAATTGGCGCCAAACGCCGGGCTATCCGAGACGGTGTTGGTCAGCTCGTTGCTCCCCCGTTTCACGGCTCGATTGTTGTCCGAGACCCCACTGGAAGCGACCGGACCACTGGCCAATACGGATCGGCCTCTCGGCGCGGCCTTCAAGCTCGATTTTGCCGGCCTGCTTGATGGAGTGTCGCCGTGGGTGGACTACGCCGTGGGACTGAGCGGGCAAGTCAGCACCCAGGCGCAGGGCCCCCAGGCGTTTCCTCAAGCTCAGCCCCCGGGCGGGGCCGGCGAGGGCATGCCCATGAACATGAACCCGATCGCGAACCTTGCCGGACAGGCGGATGAGCTGATCGAGATTCTCAAGTGTTTCCGCGGCGTATCGGGCGTCACCTATAAGGAAGGCGAAGCCATGGTGACTCATTCGCAATGGCGTTTTGAGGACCTCCAACCGTAGTGCCAGCGGATTGGGCGCGAGCGGTTTCGTGGGGCCAGCGGCACATGAGGCCGGTGGTCCCTCGACCGTAACCACCATTCACCGGCAAGAGACTCATCGCCGCGGACCTTCACACCGTGTCCCGTTGAGTTGTCGGGCATGGATCCTTGGTGACGCTTCAGCCACCTGAAGGAGAAATGCCCTCGCGGCAGCGCGGCGGTCGCGAGGCGTTCCGTGCCCTGCGGATGTATCGGTCGCGGATGACTTTGTCCGCCGCGAGTCCGACCAACGGGAGGACGGCTTGCGTCGGGCAACTTTCCACCCGGAAAAATCCAGCCGCCTGAAATATAATGCTCGTACACGCAACGTTGTGACAACGCTCGCTTCGCTCCGTCGGAAACCGAAACGGCGTCGGCCCCTTTGGCAGTGGGGGGCAACTTCACCAGCAGTAGCCCTTGAGGTTGATCCGTTGACTTCGATGACGGGGAGCGAACAATGAAGTTGTGGCTGCGGGGAGCTGACGCGCGTCAAACCAGCGGGGTCCCGGCGCTTGAAGACTCCATTGGTGGGGGTTTGCCCTCATTCGGGACCGCCTGCTATGCTGCGGTGTGCTCCTCGTTGAAAAGGGGCCTTGAGGGCCTGACGCACATGAACCGCCGGGCGGGTGGGTAAGGACGCGTTTCGGATTTTGGTGTTTTGTGCTCGGGTTTGGTGTAAGGTGAAACGGGCCGGGGGCGAGTCATCCCAACGGCGCGGGCGCAATCGCCGTGGAGGCTGCTTGGCCCGACATCGCATCCAAACGGAGTGGCATGCCAATGTGATTGGCTTCGATGAACCTGGGTGACCGACAGCAACGGGCATCCAGGGGGGCCGGGTGGGGTTGGTTTTTCGTTGAATCATGAATCTGTATGCGCCTTTGTCCCGTGCGTGGAACAGAGGCGGCGTTGAGGAGCAAAACATGGGTATTCCCAGTGCGTTGACACGAAGCACCCTCTGCAGCGGGCTAGCCGTGCTGCTTTTTTGTGTGGCGGGTTCCGTGTCGCGGGCGTGCGACACGCCGGTCTACCGCTATGCGATGTACCGGTGGTATCCAGCCCCTTATGAAGTCTATTGCTTCCATGAAGGTGAAATGGATGAAGCCGCTAAACAGATGGAGACCGCGATCGACGAAGCGGTGACCTCTGAGAAAGCGCCGAGCAACGTGCGTTTCATCCCGGTTGACTTGGCGGAGGACGAAGAGTTGAAGGGCGTTCCGCCCGACGTCAAAGAGGCTTGGGAAGAGCAGGAGGAGGCGACCATCCCTCAGTTTCTCGTTTCCTCCCCTGTCGGTGGCCACCTATACAAGGGACAACTCTCCGCCGATCAGCTTCCGGAGATGATTGATTCCCCGATGCGGCAACGGGTCGGCGATGAGATCAAGAAAGGCCGGGCTGGGGTCTACGTGTTGTTGAAAGGTGAGGATGAAAAGGCGAACGCGGCCGCGGAAAAAACGCTGCAAGGCGTCGTCGATGACGTGGCGTCGGGCAAGATAGAGCTCTATACGATGCCGCCCGCCTATGGGGCGTACGGGCCTCCGGCAGGCGATGAGCCGGGCGAGGCCGAGTCCGAGGCCGAGTCAAAGGAACCGGAGGACGAGGGCCCCCAATTGTCCATTGGCTTGCTCACGTTGGCTCGGGATAATCCGAAGGAAAAATGGTTCATTGATACGCTGTTGGCCATGGAGCCGGATTTGCGCGAGTCTAAAGAACCCATTGTGTTCATGATCTACGGGCGAGGCCGGGCCTTGTTCTCGTGTTTGGGCGAAGGCATCCGCCGGGACAACTTGATCATGGATGTCGAGTTTATTACCGGCGCGTGCTCATGCACCGTGAAGGACATGAATCCGGGCGTCGACCTGCTGATGAGCTACAATTGGGATGCGGCAGCGGAAACGCTTTATCGGCAGCATGGCCTCGAGGAAGGAAGCCCCTATGGCGCCGGCGGCGCGGCCCCCGAGGAGTATCCGGAGCTGATGGTTCCCTCCGGTGGAGAGGTTGACTCCGAGGAAGAGAGCGGCGACGGAGATTCGAGCGCGACAGCCGAGGCAAGTGGCAGTGAGAGTGGTGACGCAGAGGAGGACGACGCGGACGATGACACGGGAGCTTCGGACACGACGATGCTCGCGCAAGCAGACGCCCCGACCACGCCGGGAGGGGAGAGCAGCGAAACGACCGCCGGCGGCGAGTCCGAGGCGGCTTCGAAAAGCACGGAAGACGCGAAGTCGGCCGACGAGGCTCAAGAGGGGACCGCTCCCGATAACGAATCGGTTTCCGGAACCGAAGTCGCGGCCAATATGCCAGCAGCCACCTCCCAGCAACCTCAAGCGGATTCCGATTCCGATCCGTCTTCCTTTAAAGGAATCCTGTGGATAGGGGGCGGATTGCTCGGCGTGCTTGTTGTGCTCTTCGGTATCACCTTTGTCGTGCTGCGCCCGAAGTAGGACTCGCGTTCGCGCCGAGCCTTGCGCCGGTGGCTCGTTGGTTTGTAAACTACACCCCCCTTCCATGTAATCATCGTTCGACGACGCGTTAATACTCAAACTGTAAACTTCATGTCTCGACTAGCTGGTAAACCCCGGGTTTCGGGGCCTTCGCGGCCGGGACGGCACCCGTCACGGGTTCCAATTCGATCCACCTCGACACGACCTGAAACCAGGGCTTTTCCAGCGTCTGGGCCGTTCGAAGGACGTGAAACGTTTACACTTTGAGTTAATATACCGATCGTGGATGGTTTTCTCCGCCGCGAGTCCGACCAACGGGAGGACGGCCTGCGTCGGGCAGCTTTCCACCCGGAAAATTCCAACCGCCTGAAATATAGTTTTCAAACCAGTTAACCACCGGCACTGAGCCCGTAATGACATTCAGAGTCTCCTCGTCCGTTGCCGGGAACTCATGGCCACCGTCGCCCTTTCGGCCGGCGCTCCGTTTGACGAAAATGGATTGATGGTCATTAATGAACGGAATGCGACGGAACCGAGGCATCACCCGGTGAAGGTGCCCAAAACGGTTCCGGATGAGGAGGAGAAACGATGAAAAAGCGAATCGCCGTCAACCCAGGAATTCATTTTGGAAAGCCATGCGTGGGCGGGACCAGGATTCCGGTACAGAGTGTCCTGGAGTTGGTCCGTGAGGGGCTTTCCTTTGCCGAGATCATCCGGGATTACTACCCCGACCTGGAGCCGGAAGACGTTCGCGCCTGCATCCAGTACGCGATCGACGTGGTGGCCGCTGAAGACATCCACGTTGCGACGCCATGAAGTTTCTCGCCGACCAAGATGTCTATGCCATCACGGTTGCCTTCGTGGACGGTTTGGGGCACGACGTTGTTCGCGCGGCCGAACTCGGTTTGGCGCAGGCGGAGGATGCCGAGCTGCTTCGTGTGGCCCATCAAATCGAAGAATGGTTCAGTCGGCGGCAGTCATCTCGCGAAGCTGTCACCCTCTGATTTCTGAGTTCCTCGCGATGACAGAACAATCCGGCGCGCGGGAGCGGCGAAGTTGGGCGGATTCGGATGGTTAATCGGTCGTCGCCCCCCGTCCAAGCAGCGGCTGCATCCTTGGCTGGTTGCAGTGGCCGAACGGTCATGTGCTCGATGATCCCGTCCCGTTCCACTTTCAGCCGGAGAGGCCCGGGGCGGCGCCTCGCCAGGTTGCCAAACGCCTTGCCATCGGCAAAGCCTTGACCGTCCACGGCATAAATGCGGTCGCCCACGCGCAGTCCGGCTTGGTCGGCGGCGGAGCCCGGGATCACGCGAGTCAAGATGACCATCGACGGGTCCGCCGCGTCTTGTTTCCACGAGATGCCGAGCCGCACTGGCGTCCCGCGCGGATTCACCGGGACTTTGACTGGCTCCGTCTCGCCGGGACGCTCGACCATGGCATAAGTGCGCGGAGGGGCGGCCAGCACGACGAGCCGGAATTGATCGCCGCCTTGAATCTTCCGACCGCTGAATTCCAAGAGACGGTCTCCCACCCGCAGCCCGCCCTGATCGGCGGGGGATCCGGGTATGACTTGAGTCAGTTGCAGTCCGGGGCCGGCATCGTCGCGACTCCACGAAACCCCCAATCGCGTCGGAGCCGGTGAAGCGGCTTGCTCGAACTGGGAACGGGTATGATTGGATTCCCGCCGGGCCTGTTCGCGAAACGAAATCCGTTGAGGGGATTCCGACAATTCGTGGGTGACCCGAAACAACAACTCGGATACCCTTCTTACCCCTTTATCATTGACCCGTTCCGCGTCGTCGCTGGGGCGATGATAGTTGTCGTGCAGGCCGGTGTGAAACATCAAGAACGGCACGTCGTCCCGGAAAAAGGGGGAGTGATCGCTGCTCGGCTGCACGTCCCAGACGAAATCGAGACACATTTCACACTCGGTATTCGCCTTGCACACCAGTCGTCGCAAGCCGCCGGCTGTCCGCGCGCCGTGAACCTTGAGTCGCCGCTCCCGAAGCCGCCCGATCATGTCGCAGTTTAGCACCATCACGACATCTTCCAAAGGCACGGTAGGATAACGAACGAAATGCTTGGAACCGAGCAGGCCTTTCTCTTCACCATCCCAAAAGGCGAACAGGATGGAGCAGCGGGGAGGTTCGGGCAGCATGGAAAACGCCTGCATCACTTCCAGCACGCCGGCGGTTCCACTGGCATTGTCATCCGCGCCGTTATGAATTTGGCCGATGGGGCCAAAACTGTTCTCGTGCGTCCCATAGCCGACGTGGTCATAATGGGCGCCGACCACGATATACTTATGCTGCAATTTCGGATCACGGCCGCGGATCATGCCCAGTAGATTGCGATACCCGTTTCCAAACAATTGGAAATAGCCGCCGTCCTCGCCCGCCGGCTCAATGCCGTCATCCTCCATCGCCTCGCACAGGTAGCGTCCGGCGGCCCGACCACCGGCGGTTCCCGCTTCCCGTCCCTCGAAAGAATCGTCGGCTAGCACATCGACATGGTGACCGAGTTCCGTTGTCGTGATGCTGTTGATCGCGGTACGAAACGCGCGGTTCTCCGCGTGCTCAACCGACAAGAGCGGCGCGGGGCCGAGCAGGAAAACGAGCAGAAATAAGCCGCGGACGGACAAGCGTCGCACCGTACACATGCAATCGTCTCCCGAGGTGTGTCTCCAAAGTCAGTGGAAACGCGTAGGACACTAGCCGTGATGGCCCGCTCCCCTTGGCAGCCTTTCACCGGCATCTCCGCGTGAACAACAACGGCGGGATCCATCCACGGCCCATGACAAAACCTGGCTTCCGCTTCCAAAACTCCGTGGATGGCGGCTGGAAACCCACATGGCTTCGTGATGCGTTCCCGGCCCCCCGAAGCGGTGTGGGAGGGGCATTGTGGCGGGCGGCCCGTGATACCGGGTCCGTCCAACCGGGAGGCCAGAGCTCGCTCGGCCAAAAGTTTGGAGGCTCATGGATACGTCCATCAAAGCGCGCCCCCGCGCGCGGCACGAGGCCGCCATGACCCCCGCGACACGCCGTTTTTCCCACTTCAAAGGTTCCAGTAACGCCAAAAAGCCCATGGGGTAAGTATAGCTTGTGGCCGGGCGGACATCCACGACGGGCGGTATGTGAGGCGGCTTGACGCCACCCGGCTTGGCGGCTTGGAGTCTCACCGCTTGAACACGGGCATGAGCGGCGTTCCCGGCGGGGTTGTAAACCACCCGTGGCAATCCGCGCGCGAGCAGGACGCTCCCGTCCGGCTTCGGATGGCTAAACCGGTTACCTTTTCCCGAACCGGCCCCGGGGGTACCACGAGCTACATTATTGTAGGATTCATGAACAATGGCCGCGCTGGTGCGTGCGGGCTGTTGCATCGCGGTTGGAAAGCGATCAGAATTCCTATCAGTCGATCGGGACTCCCACCAGTGCACCGAAAGGGCACGGTAGTGTGTAGTTTTGTTCATGGTTACAATATGATTCGATCAGCCGCGGGCTGTGTTTGTCGAGGAGACGCGTCGTGAAACGCATGATTATTTGGGCGGTGCTGAACACTTCTTGGGCATGGTTTCTGCTGGTGACACCAGCTATTCTGTTTTCAGCGGAAGACCGGGTAAAAGTGGAAAAGGTCCGTTATGGAGGGTGGCCCAACTGTATCCGAATGTCAAATGGCACGGTGGAGTTGATCGCCACAACCGACGTGGGACCACGGATCATTCGATATGGGTTCGTGGGAGAGGAGAATGAGTTTTTTGAAGATTCGGAGCAGATGGGAAAGACGAGCGCGGACGAGTGGCTTGCCTTCGGGGGGCATCGGCTCTGGGTCGCGCCGGAGGCCAAACCGCGATCCTATCACCCGGACAGCGAACCCGTGAAGGCCATCCAGCAGGGCGACACGTTGCGGCTGATTCAACCGATCGAAAGCACCACGGGCGTGAAAAAAGAGATCGAGGTGTCGTTGTCGCCAAAGGATTCGCACGTGACGCTGGTCCATAAACTGACCAATCACAATCTTTGGACCATCGAGGTCGCGCCATGGACGTTGACCGTCATGGCCCCGGAAGGGAAGGCCATCTTCCCGCAAGAACCCTACTCGCCCCATCCGGATATTCCAGATTTCCCCGGTCAGGTTACCGATCAACGCTTCTATCTGCCGGTCCGCACCCTGGTGCTCTGGTCCTACACCGATCTGGCCGATCCCCGCTGGGAATTCACCAGCAAATATATCGTGCTGCAGCAGGACCCCGAAGCCAAGAAGCCCCAGAAGCTCGGTATGAGCAATAGGCAGAATTGGGGCGCTTATCTGCGTGACGGGCATCTGTTCGTCAAACGCAACGTCCATCAGAAGGGAGCGACTTATCCCGATCACGGCTGTACGTTCGAAACGTTCACGGACGGGAGCATGCTGGAGCTGGAAGGACTCGGGCCGCTGACCAAATTGGCCCCTGAAGGCTCAGCGACGTATCGGGAAGATTGGTATTTGTTCGACGGGGTCAACGCTGACAACACGGACCGCAGCATCGACGAGAACGTGCTCCCTCGAGTCCGCTCCGTGATGGATGAATAAACTCGGCCGCGCTCGGACGGCGGATTGCTGAAAAAGTCGCGGGATGCCTCGAGCTGGTATCGTGCCGACCTGGCCCCGAAGGGATGGTTGCGTTTCGCTGCTCGGAGCCTGTCCCGAAATATACCGGTCGCGGATGACTTTCTCGGCCGCGAGTCCGACCAACGGGAGGACGGCTTGCGTCGGGCAGCTTTCCATCCGGAAAAACGCAACCGCGTGGAATAAAACCCTACGATGGGCCTCCGGGCCCCGCGACGCGTCGCCTTCAAGGGCCTCGGAGGACCGTGGGTGGGCTGGTCAATAGTCGGGAAGCTGAATGGGATAGCGAAAATGCGCAGTGCGAGTCTGTTGCGCAACTTGTTATTTCACGGGGTACGCCAAGAGCTTCAACACGATAGACACCTTCCGCCGTAACGTCACCTACGCCGAACACAGAGGCATCCTCAAATGCGCAACAGTCGAAACGTGAACCACCTAAGAAATTGACCACCCCGGACCGTGGGTCAGTCGTGGACCGGCTGACACGTCGACGCCCGGGGGGCGAGTCGGCCGCATTACCGTCCTGGCTCGCCCCTGCCGCACTCGCTCATTGGTTCAGGCATGTCCGCCGGGACACCCTTCGTGCGGGTTGCCGGCATAAAGGTGAGTTGGCGGACACGTTGCGTCACTGAGCTTCTGCCGGCTTTCGAACAGGGACTCACACGTTTGTGCTACATCGCGGAGGTGCGACGTCTCGTCATCCGTGATCGGCTCATAAGACTTTCCCGCCTCGACGGATTGATCGAACAGGTCAAAGAATGAAGGACAGATTCCAGTGACCACGGCGGGTTGGGACAACGTGAACCGGACCGCCAACTTGATCTCCTCCTTGTCCTCCACGCATCGATACCACCAGCGGCGAGTCCGTTCCACTCCCTTGGGCCAATCGCCCCGGCAAAGCATTTTCATTCCCAGCACCGCCACGCCTTGTTCGGCGGCCAGCTCAACCACCGGCTTGCCAAAGCCGAACAGGAACCATTCGACGAACGTAATCGGGAACATGACGGTATCGAACCGGAATTGCTTCATGGCTTCCAAGGCGGAAACGGTCGTGTGGGCTGAAAAGCCGAGGTGCCGTACTTTCCCCTCCTCTTTGGCTTCCAAGAAGGTTTCCATCGCGCCACCCGGCCCCAAGGCTTCCTTCACTTCTTCAGGGTGCCGCAGGCAGTGCAGCTGGTAGACGTCGAAGTGGTCCGTTTTGAGTCGTTTCAACGAGCGTTCGAGCTCGTCTCGCGCGCCTTCCTTATCGCGCCGCCTGGTCTTGCAGGCCAACAGGTAATCAGACCGTTTAATGTCCTGGAGGCCGACTCCCATCTTTATCTCGCATTCGCCATCTTTTCCATAGGCCGGGGCCACGTCGAAGTAGTTTACCCCCCGCCGCACTGCATCGTGAATAACCGCCGTGCACTCTTGCTGATTGCCTCGCATCAGCGACAGTCCCGGAAAGGTCACGATTGAAGCCCGTAGTCCAGTCCGCCCGAGTTCTCGGCGTGGTAAATCACTTGGCGTTTTTTCCTCGGCCCGTGCCAGCGATGGCAGGCCAACGGTCATTCCCGCCGTCGCGCCACCAACCGTCCTCAAAAACAATCGCCTTTTCATGGAGTTCTCCTTCCGGGGCTGCAATACACGAGGTACTTGTCTCGGATGAGGGCATGTCCCGCCCTTCGTTCACAATGACCCAAACCGAATGTTAGATTATAACTTATTTGATCGGAAATAACAGAAGCGTGCCCGAGCCATTGCGGCAACCACGGAGACGACGCCGCGCATCGTGACCGTTGATGGATTGGATCGCGGTGGCCTTCCGGCAGTAAAAAATGCAAATGAGTGGTTTCCAGTTTCGGAACATGCGGTCGGGCGATCTCGCGGACATTTCGAAGCTGATTTATCATTCAACCAACCAGTATTACGTGTCATCCGAGACTGGTATAAGTATCTGGTTGTCCGATGCTGGCGAAACCATTCTGGTTGCCTATCATGAAACGGATTCTAGAGGCGGAAACGCGTTTGGTTTCCGTCTGGAAGAGGACTGAACTCGCGCGAATGTCGGAGGATAAGCCGTGAAAAACACCTACGTGGAACCGGGCCGGACGCGAATTGGTTGGATTGGAACGGGCGTGATGGGGTGCAGTATGTGCGAGCATCTCATCGACGCCGGCTTTTCGGCGATCGTTTATAACCGCACGCGGGCCAAGGCGGAGCCGCTATTGGCCAAGGGGGCGGCGTGGGCCGATGCGCCAGGGGACGTGGCGGCCGCCGCCGACGTGGTCTTTACCATGGTGGGCTTTCCGGGTGACGTGGAACAGGTGGTCCTGGGGTCGAACGGGCTTCTGGACAATTCCAAAGCAGGCCAGGTGATCGTGGACATGACCACGAGTCGACCCGCCTTGGCCGTGGAAATCGCCTCGGCCGCGGCGGAGCGGGGCGTGGCGAGCGTCGACGCGCCCGTCTCGGGTGGGGATGTCGGGGCTCGCGAAGCACGCTTGTCGATCATGATTGGCGGGGATGAACACACCGTTCAATCGTTGCGGCCGTGCTGGCAAGCGATGGGGAAAACGATCGTGCATCAGGGCCCAGCGGGCGCCGGCCAGCACGCGAAGATGACCAATCAGATCCTGATCGCTTCGGGGATGATCGGAGTCTGTGAGGGGTTGTTGTACGGCTACAAAGCCGGCCTCGATTTGAAAACCGTTTTGCAGTCGGTGGGCTCTGGAGCCGCGGGCAGCTGGTCATTGTCGAATCTGGCCCCGCGCATCATCGACAATAACTTCGACCCTGGATTCTTTGTTGAACACTTCATCAAGGATATGGGAATCGCGTTGGACGAAGCCAAACGCCTTGGAATCTCACTTCCAGGACTCGCCTTGGCCCATCAGCTATACCTGTCCGTAACCGCCTTGGGACACGGTCGCGATGGAACGCAAGCACTGGAACTGGCGCTGGCGGCGATGTCCGGCATCGATTGGCAAGCGAGATGAATCGAGGGGGTTGTTGAAATTCCGGCAATCATTCACGGCTTGTCGCTCACGAAAACGGAGTCAATCCGCTCCTGGGGGGCTAGCGGTTTTTGCTTTCTCAACGATCGCCTCAAAATGGGGGTATGGTGCCCATCGGATGTAGTCTACATCCGCTCGCAAACAGCGCGGGCCAGCCGGCTACTGTTTACGGTCATGATTGCATCAGGGCTCGACCTGTAAAGCCTGCCTTGCCCAATAGACGGGTGCATAAGGGGCATGAAGCATACATGGTCCCGAAAAAAACCTGAGGTGCGGTTTGAATTCCGGCAAAACACTCGTGAAATGCATTCAGATGGTTTGTTCACGCAGGCGCCGTTATTCTGCTAAACCAGAGAATCGCAGAAAACCCCGAGAAAATCGAAGATCATGATGTGTCGTGCTACCTATATGCTACCTTCGGTCAAAAACCTCGGTATCACCTGATACCAACGTTTTCACGGAGGCTCGCCAGAACCATC
>JBNJEM010000064.1:0-20065 GCA_051745935.1 Planctomycetota bacterium | reverse complement strand
AATATACCGGTCGCGGCTGACGTTGTCCGCCGCGAGTCCGACCACCGGGAGGACGGCTTGCGTCGGGCCGCGTTCCACCCGGAAAAATCCAACCGCCTGAAATATATATAATTGCCACGCGATTGGAGTAGGGGGGGCAAGGCGAGGTGGTCGTGAATGCCCTGGGACTCCGCCGCTCGGCGGCCTGGACCCGCCGAGCGGCGATTTTGCCCGACAGGGGTGGAACGCCGTTTCTTCAGCCGAAACGTAATGTACAATTCACGGAACGATTCGGTCGTTCGGGGGTGATCAAGGTTGGAAACGGCATCACGTTCAGGTCGCCGGGGGTTGGAACGATCCACGATGGTTGCAAAACAGGTAAGCGTTCACGGGCAAGAGATTGATATTCGCGGACGTTCGCCCGTCGCTCGCACATCTTGAAGGAAGACCTTTGAAGGCGCGAATGGCTCGGCGGCGGGGACGGTTTGTCTTGGCCTGGCGGGGACGACCGGTCTCTGGTTCCAGTTTGGAAAGACCGACCAAGGTATTACGAACACGGAGAAACCGCCAAAAGCGGTAGGGAACGCTAAACCATGCCCCTTTGCTTTACCAGCGATTGGTTCACTGTCGAAGGAGCCCCTTATCCGTTGGGCGCCACTTGGATAGCGGAAGAGCAGGCTTACAATTTCGCGATCTATTCAAAGCATGCCACTTGGGTGACTTTGTTGCTGTTCCGAGCGGATGAGTTAACCAAGCCGGTCATCTCGAAAAGATTGGACCATTTGAAGCACAAGTCGGGCCGCATTTGGCATTGTCGCATGCCCAAGAAGGAGATGCGAGGCGCTCGCTACTACGCGTACCAGATCGACGGGCCGCGTTCCAGCCAGCCGTTCGAACTGCACGCCTTCGATCGGGAAAAGGTTTTATTGGATCCCTACGCCAAGTCAGTCCATTTTCCGGAAGCGTTTGATCGCGAGGCGGCGATGCGTCCCGGTCCTAACATGGGTCAAGCACCCCTCGGCGTCCTGTACGAGGACGAACCACCTTTCGATTGGGGCGCGGATGACGCGCCCTTTCACCAACATGACCTCGTGGTCTACGAGATGCATGTACGCGGATTCACTCGCCGTGCCAACAGCGGCGCGCGACCGGAAAATCGAGGCACGTATCGGGGCGTGATTGAGAAAATCCCGTACCTTAAGGAGCTAGGCATCACGGCGGTCGAACTTCTGCCGGTACACCAGTACGATCCGTTGGAAGGCAACTACTGGGGTTACATGACCCTGAACTTCTTCGCCCCACATAATGCCTATGCATCGGAGCGACACGAGGCGCACGACGAATTCCGCGAAATGGTACGAGCACTGCATGAAGCCAATATCGAAGTCATTCTGGATGTCGTCTTCAATCACACGGCGGAGGGGGACCACCGCGGTCCCTGCTATAGCTATAAAGGGATCGACAACAGCACCTACTACATGTTAAGTGGCGATCCGAACAATCCCTACATGAATTTTTCGGGAACCGGCAACACATTTCATTGCGCCAATCGCTGTGTCACTCGCATGATCTTGGACAGCTTGCGCCATTGGGTGACCGAGGGGCATGTGGACGGCTTCCGTTTTGATCTGGCTTCCGTGTTCGCTCGCCAGTCCGATGGGAGCGTGAGGGCGGGGGACGCGCGGATCGTCTCCGCCATTCGATCCGACCCGATCTTGGGCAATGTGCGGTTGATTGCCGAACCCTGGGACGCCGCGGGGCTCTACCAGTTGGGGACGGAGTTTCCCGGCAAACGCTGGTTCCAATGGAACGGCTGTTTCCGAGACGATGTGCGGCGGTTCGTGAGAGGGGACGCGGGACACGTCCCCTCGATCATGCGGCGGCTTTACGGAAGTGATGATCTGTTTCCCGACGATGTTGAAAGTGCATGTCATCCATACCAAAGCGTAAACTACGTAAACAGCCATGACGGGTTTACGCTGTATGATTTGGTTTCCTACAACCACCGGCGCAATTGGGCCAATGGCCATGACAACACCGATGGCCATCCCGCGAATTTCAGCTGGAATTGCGGGTGGGAAGGTGACACCGATGTCCCACCCCACGTCATGGCGCTGCGACGGCGGCAAGCCAAGAACTTCTGCTGCCTGCTCATGTTGGCCAATGGTACCCCCATGTTCCTTGCGGGAGACGAATTCCTTCATACCCAGTTTGGAAACAATAACCCCTATAACCAAGACAACACGACCACGTGGCTTGATTGGAGCCGACTGGAAGAAAACCAGGAGGTATTTCGCTTCTTCCGCTTGATGATCAAGTTACGCAAGTCCCATCCCGGCATCGCCCGCAGCCGCTACTGGCGGGATGACGTCACGTGGTTCGGCCAGGGCCCCAACGTCGACATGTCCCCCGACTCGCACCGGCTGGCCTATCTCTTGAGCGGCGCGTCCCAGGGGGACCACGACTTCTATGTCATGATCAATGCGGATGAAACGGATGCTCAATTCCAGATCCAAACCTTCCAGCCACATCGATGGAAACGGGTCGTCGACACGGGACGGAGCAGTCCGGGCGATATTCGTGAACCGGGCCATGAAGTTCCGCTCGCGAAATCGGAATACGCCGTGGCAGCCCGTTCCGTCGTGGTGCTCATCCGACCCCGTGAAACCGAAGCCTAAGCATTGAGCGTGGAAGGCTCCGCTCGCGATCCGCGTTTTCTGGAGAGGGACCGCGTCTTGCCGCTCGCTCAGGAAGTGCCACCCTCCGGAAAATGCCGAAGTTATGTCCGAGCCGTTCCTGAGATCTGGCTGGGTAGCTCGTCCAGCGATTGGGCCAGCAGGGCCTGGCGATGGAGATCGGTTAGCTTCTCGGCGCTGGCGCGGACATTTCGTGCTACGTCATAACGCCCAAATATGTGTTACAAGCGGGGCACACGCGACACAGACCTGGCACGAGCTGACGGCACTGCGGGCAGGTCCGTTCACCGGACGCCGGTGTCGGCGCGGGCGCTGCGAGTAGACTTCTTTGGCTGGGATGGTACGATCCCAGCAAACGGACGGCTTGCGTATCGGTTAGCTTTCGATCGGCTTCAGCCCTAGCCGGTTGAGGCACCCATACCGAGACACGGCAGCGAGGACACTTCATTTTTCGCCCGGCGTGCCGTACATCAGCTTTCAGGAGGTGCCCGTTGCGGCACGCGAACTTGATGGACATTGTAGCGCTCCTATACTTCCGGCAACCAGACACGACACGAAGGTATTGTTCAGGCGGTCGGATTTTTCCGGCTGGAAAGCTGCCCGACGCAAGCCGTCCGCCCGTTGGTCGAACTCGCGGCGGACGAAGTCATCCGCGACCGCTATATCCATGCGTGTTCGGCGTAAACCATGAGGACGCGAGGCGTGAGCTCCGCTTGCACACCGGCGGGCTCGCCCGACAGCTCGGCATACTCAAACCGATGACACGTGCCACGCATGCGATCAAGCAATTCGGGCATGAACGGCCGGGGCGTGGTCGGTCATGTCTCCTCGCGTCTTGTATCACGGTTGCCCGACAGCGGTATAACTATAACACTGCGCCGGGCTCAAAGTTCCACCAAAAACAGGCGTTTTGTCAAAGAGAACCACTCCCGCACGGGCAGCTCGCGCCGTTCGGGGTATATAAGCCGCCGTGGAGAAACGAGTTGCGACCGCGGTTAATTCGTTGGTTTGCGTGGTTTATTCGGAAGCGCGACGCGTGGGAAGGACAGGGACACGGCCCCCCCCGGCTTGGCCTCGTAAGCCGTTTGCCCCGGGCAAGCCGCTTCCACCGCTCGTCACGAACATTCTTGGAAGGACAAATAATTTTAGTCCCAACTTACCACGAGGCAACCGCGCACGGCGTCATAAAGGCGACATTTGCTTTCCCGTCGCCACGGCGCCGGCGAGCCGATGCAAAGCTCTAACTCGTTTCTCATCATCTTGTTGCGTCTTCCATGCTTCCGAGGTTGGGCGAACATTGGCATCCGTCGGTCTTTCTAGTCTGACCGCCGTGAATTTGGGGCGACACGGGAAAACTCTCTATCAACTGGCGTCCGCCTGGACAGGCTGAGGTAGATGGTTCCCCATCGGCCAAAAACGCCTAACGAAACCACTCAGGTTTCTTCTCATCCAGGGACTTTTGGGAGCGGCGACCACGTGTTGTTATGGGCTGTAAAGTGTTACGAAAAACCGAGTAATCCTGGCCTGCCCAAACTTTGGAGGGCGGCGGGCCACCGCCGGTTCAACTAACCTCGGCCCACCCCGAAGAAGAAGCTGAAGACTCGCTCGTCATCGGTATCGGATTTGGCCACGGGGAACGCGAAGTCAAAGGCCAAGGGGGCAGGTCCCAAGGCAGGGACTGAAATGCGGAAGCCGAACCCGGGGGCGACGCGGAAGTTGTCCGTGTCGATGGTGATCTCTTGTTCCACGGTTCCGACATCGCAAAAGGCAACGCCTTTGATCATGTCATCCGCGGTCAAGGGCATCATGTATTCGAGCGAACCCAACATCCGAAATCGTCCCCCGACAGTGACCGTGTTGACCACGGGTGAGGCGCCGCGGAATTCAAACCCGCGAATCGTGGAAAAGCCGCCGGCGAAATAGTTCTCGAACAAGGGCGTGTGGCTGCCCGAAATCCCGGCACCAAGGTTCGCGGCCAGGGTATGACGTCCGGACCCGTCCGGACGCTCGCGAACCAGGAAGTATTTCCGGAGGTCGACTTCGCCGCGCGGGTAATCGAACTCACCAAATGCCTGCTCGAATTTCAATTCAATCAGGTGGCCTTCAGTGGGCGAAAAGGGCAAGTCTCGCGTGTCATGGCGGAGCGAGAACTCGCTACTGTAAGAATCGTTGCTGCCAAGCACGCGGTCCAGCTGTGTCACGCCCAGTACGCGTGGGTTCGTAATGTCGACATCCTCCATTCGCAGTGCGGTGGAGGCGGTCAGATCGGGCGTCAAACGGTATCCCAGACCGAGGCGTCCTCCGGCTCGTGACTCGTTCCAATCAAAATACCCCCGATCGTAGATGAACCCACTGACATTCAAGCTGATCGGCGTGGAAAAAAGATACGGCTCGGTGAAGTTGACCAAATAGCGTTGCACCTCGGTTCCGGGCATGGCCTCCAGGCGAAACGCCTGACCTCGACCACGAAACGCTTGCCCGCTCCAAACCTCCGACCAGCTCGTGGGAAAACCGAAAAGGTCGAAATTCCGTTCATCGATGGTAATCTGGCCCGTCACGCCAGCATCCGAGTTGATACCCGCCCCCAACATGAACCGTCCGGTTCGTGCTTCTTCGACCCTGACATCCAAGGGGACGGGGGTCCCCGGCAATTGTTGCCGCGGGGGGACGTTAAGGTTCCCCTCCGGGCCCAGATAGGGCGACGTAACCCACTGATCAGTTCCCGTTCCGCTGCCCGCGCGAGTCCTGCCATCCGGACGACCAGCGGCAGGGGGTGAACCGGTCGTCGGCCGATTCGAATTGGGCGGGACGGGGCCGGTTGCGTTTCCGGCCGGAGGCTGCAGCATGCTCTGTTGCGTATTACCGCCCGGCACGTTGGACGCGGTCATGGGCCCGCGAAGATAATCGTCGGAACCGGGCGCGTGTTCGCCGCTCCCCCAATCCTGGCCGCGAATCGTGGGAGGCGGCGCGGCGCTGGACGCCGCCGACGAATCCAGCGGTTGCCGGTTTGTTTTTCGCGTCGTGTCGTGGGAAGTCGCGGAAGAGGCGGTGAGCGACTGGGGATGGCGCCCCGACGGCCCATGGGAAAGGCCGGCGCAGCCGGAAACGAGCAACAACGCGGCCGTGGCCAGCAGCATGCGGGCCGGCATCCCGCGACTCCAACGTGTTGGGTGTATCTTCGCCATGCGATCTCCGATCAACACTGGTCCTCCGACGAAGGCGGCGCGAAGGCGTTCCAGACCAGCAAACGGGCTGGACCTCCGCCACCGTTGGCCCACCGGGCACCGGCGACGACGCTGACACGGCGCCGTGGCACACGCCTCCCAAAGGTCCGGCCACCAACTCATCTCATCAGTCGGGATAGTTTGCTTTCCGAGGGCTTTGGCCGCGAGTTTGACGGCGTGCCATTGAAGCCGCCTCCGACAGATCAGGCGGCCGAATGACAATCCGGGGCGGCTTCCCCTCCGTGGGATTCGTTACGAACAGCTGGCTCGCTTTGATACGGCGTTCACTCGCGCGGACTTCACGAATATCAACAATGTCACCGGGCTCCAGAGAAAGTCGGTTGAGGACCACGTCTCGACGGGTGTGGGGCGAATGGCCCGCCACGTGAATGTTGATCTCGCCCACGCGGAAGAGGTCTCCTTCCTCAATCTGGTATACGATATCCAGCTTGCCGGGCGTCTCCAGAAACCGAGGCGATGCCTTGATGTTAGCGAAAATATGCCCTTTTCCGCCATAGAGATCCCGCAACGCATTTTCGTCATGCTTCATCGTTTCCAGATTGAAATAGTCGCCCTCCTTTAACTCCAAGAACTCAATGAGTGCTTCCGAGTCAAATTTCTCGTTGCCGACCACCGATACATCGCGAACCTCATAGCGCGGACCTTCATCAATGACAAATGTCAAGGTGATCCACTGATCCGACTCCTCCACAATTCGGGAAACCTCCGCTTTGAAGTACCCCAACCCGCGGTAATAGCTCACCAACCGCTGCCGGTCCTCCTCGATTTGTGAATAGTCAACCTTTCCACCAAACAAATACTTGAAGACGCCCGGCTTGGATTCAATGAGCGTTTTGAGCCGAGCATCCGTGGCCAAACTGGGGTCGTTACCGACGAAATCCACCTTCCAGATTCGTTCTATCTTTCCTTCGTCGACCTTCAACACGACGCGGCGATCCGTCCGTTCAGCCCCCTCCGCGATCGACACCCGTGTCTTCGTGAATCCATTGGAATGATAGTATTCTTCGATCTTGCGACGGGCTTCCTGAACCATGTAAACGTTAAGCGGGGCGCCAGCTTCCAACCCAGATTCCTTGCGAAGCCTCTTGTCGCTGAAGCGGCGATTCCCGATGAATCGAACCTCGTCAATCAACGGTCGTTCCACGATTTCAAATGTCACGTGCAGACCGCCCTCCGCCTCCTTTTTGCGAACGCGAACGTTGTGGAATTTTCGCGTGCCAAACAACCGTCGCAAGTCCTTCTGGATCAGTTGCGGATCGTAAGCTCGACCTTTCCGCGTCTTGATATGCCGACGGATCGCCGTATCGCTGATCGTGTGGTTGCCGTCGATGTTGACACTCAGCACCACTGGACGGGAATTGTAATTGCCCCGCTCACTGGACTGGCTGCGCCTTGCAGTTTGCGGTGATGAGATGCCCTGGGAGCCCCCGGAGAGAGGAGCATGCGAATTGATCTCCGGTGATTGGCTTCGAGACACCATCGAGCGGCGATCGGTGAACTCGCCCGAAATTCCGTGAGTCGCACAACCGAAGCACATCACCACCAGAACACCAATGATGACCAACGCCTTCCCCTCATTACGTCGTGGCTGCCATGTGATAGCAAACATTCGTTGCTCCGTACAAAGCGTCGGATTCGAATCGCGACAACGCCAGCGGCACCAAGCTCGAATCGCTTGGCCCGTTGCGACGCCCTGCATCCTCGAAATCGAGTCAAGACTAGCTTTTTCTTTCCGCCGCGCCCCTCGCCTAAGCCCGGATCACCACCCTGGAGCCCGGTCTGTTGCCAGAGAGTGACACGGGAACCGCGATACCACGCCCGTGTTATATTTCAGGCGGTTGGATTGTTCCGGGTGGAAAGCTGCCCGACGCAAGCCGTCCTCCCGTTGGTCGGACTCGCGGCGGAGAAAGTCATCCGCGACCGGTATATTTCCGACTCGGTGAAGCGTCAACTGAACCTCGACCTTTGACCCCCACTGGGGCTCCCTCTCCAGAACACCCCAGAAAACAGAGTGTCTGTTTTGGTTTTTGCGAGGTTTTTGCCTTCGTTCACTTCGTTTCCTGGAATCATACGGCCAGACCAACACCTGCTGACCACCGGGCTGCGTAGAAATACAGGAACTGACGCAGCGCGACAAGGCGAATTCCAGAAAACGTCCCCGGCAGATGTGTTGCCGCAGGATAGGAAGCGTGGGCAAGGCTCGGGGTCCAGTCGAACCGTTGGCCGAGCGGGCAGGCCTCCGCGTCCTAATTGTTGCCTCAAGCGTCCCGGCAAACGCTGTTTATTACGCCATATTGCTTTGGGGGACGCGACACCCACCATTGCGGGGTTGGCGACTTGAGCATGTTAATTGTCCGATGAATACTTGAACTGACCATGACAACAGATGCTGCGAGCTCGCTTTGGTGCTGGGTACTGGGTACTGGATACCACAAATTCCAACATCTGACGATCCATTGCGAAAGGAAACGGGGCATGTCCGGTGTGAAATCCTTCACGGAACTGCTGATCTGGCAGCGGGCTCGGGCGTTGTCGAAAGAGATTTTTCGCCACACGCGGAACCAACCGTTCTGCACGGACAAACGGCTGGTCGTGCAGATCAACGATTCATCGGAATCGGTCATGGCGAACATCGCGGAAGGGTTCGGACGGGGGACACAGGGGGAGTTTATCCTGTTTCTCGGCTACGCCCTCGGCAGTCTGGACGAGACCCGAAGCCATCTGGCGGCGGCGTATGATCGCCAGTACCTGTCGCGCGATGATTATGCCGCTTTGTTCGCCGAGGGAACGGAGATCCGCAAAATGACCGTTGCGTTCATCACCTCGATGGTCATGCCGGGATCGGGCGTCAAGCATGCCCGCAAAGTTCCCGACTGGAGCGAGCAGGTGTGGGAGATTTATGAACGCGTGACAGGGAAACCGCGGCCGGAGTTGTTCCAGAAAGCCGCTGAGGAGAAACGTGAGAGGGAAGAAGAGGCACAGAGAGTGCGACGCAGACGGAAGAGAAGAGGTGAGTGATTCAGTACCCAGTACCCAGTACTCAGTACTCAGTACTCAGTACTCAGTACCCAGTACCCAGTACCCAGTACCCAGTACCCAGTACCCAGTACTCAGTCAGTACCCAGTACTCAGTACCCAGTACTCAGTACCCAGTACTCAGTACTCAGTACTCAGTACCCAGTACCCAGTACCCAGTACCCAGTACCCAGTACCCAGTACCCAGTACTCAGTACTCAGTACTCAGTACTCAGTACTCAGTACTCAGTACCCAGTACTCAGTACCCAGTACTCAGTACCCAGTACTCAGTACCCAGTACTCAGTACCCAGTACTCAGTACTCAGTACCCAGTACTCAGTACCCAGTACCCAGTACTCAGTACTCAGTACTCAGTACCTAGTACTCAGTACTCAGTACTCAGTACTCAGTACCCAGTACTCAGTACCCAGTACTCAGTACCCAGTACCCAGTTGCTAAGTCGCAGATTATCTGAGACGCGAATTCTGAGATTGTTTGAGACGGAGTGGGCAGACGTCAATGGCGGTGGATAAGATTGCGATGGGAGATAAGAGAAGAAGTGTGACTTCCGTGTCCCGGTAGGTTAGCTCGATTCCGGGAATTGCTCTTGCAGGAAGTGGACGGCGGCGACGAAGTCGTAGTCGTTAATGAGCATCACCAGGTCGATCGGATTGAAGTTGATTTCGCCCCGAAAGCAACGTGCCAGGTTGGTACGCTGGTTGATGGCCGTCAGGGATTCGCTGCAGTGAGGGCAGACGAAGCAGACGCGTCCCTCTCGGGTTTTGTGCAGCCACTGGAGAAGCCTCAAAACATCGGCGAGCGGGATATTGTTTCGCATTTTGTAGAGCTGGTGTCGAGTAAAGAATTTGGCCATGGAACGTTTTCCTCCGCAGGTCACGGCAACTGGAATTTCGTCAAGGTCTTCTGCAGAATGGCTTCCGTGACCCGTGATCCGTTTTCAGCTGCCGCAGCCAACACGCAGCCGGTTGCCAGGTTATTGATCTGACGTGGAACGCCCCCGCTGTAGTCGTGGATCATTCCTTTGGTGGCATCCTCGAATAACTTTTCCGAACCACCGGCTTGCTTCAATTGGAAGTCGATCTAGGCTGCGGTTTGAACCTTGCTCAGCGGAAATCATCCGAGAACGATGCGGGCGCGTTCGCGGGTACGTGAAGGACCTGCGTGACTTTTCCAACATCGGGCGCAAATGGTGGCGATTGATCGCTTGGCCCTTGCCCAGTTATCCGACTTCACAACATTGCAGCCAGTGGTCGATCTCCTCGGCCGCTCGCATGCCTTCGGCGATCCCCTGCACGGCGGTCGTGCCGCCGTTGACGAGATCTCCGCCGACGAACACACCTGGGAGACCGGTAGCCTGGGAGCCGGGCTCGGTGGCGAGCAGCCCGCGTTTCGTGAACGCGAGACCGGGCAACGCCTCACGAAGACTTTCCGGGGTGCCTTGCCCCAGGGCTTCAACAACGAGGTCGACGGGCAGCACGTTTTCGGTATCCGGCAGCACGTGCGGCGTGCGTCGACCCGATTCATCGGGTTCCCCTAGTTCCGTCCGCGCGACCCGCACGCCGACCAGTTTTCCCCGCTCGTCCATTTCATAACCGAGCGGCTGAGTGAGAACCAAAACGTGGGTGCCGGAATCGAGCAGCTTTTGGCGTTCGTTAGGCCAAGCCGGCATCTCGGTCCACGAACGCCGATAAACCAAGTATACATCGCGAACCCCAATGTCCCGAGCCGTGATGGCCGCATCGGTCGCCGTGTTGCCGCCACCGAGCACGGCGACTCGATCGCCGATGCCCGGCACCTCGCGTTGTTTGGCCTCTTGAAGGAATTCGAGCGCATTGGTCACGCCCGGCCCACCTCCCAGCGACATGGAGTGTCCCAGTCCCAACGCCAGGAAGACCGCGTCGAACTGGTCCTGGAGTGATTCGAGGGTTACGTCTTCCCCGAGCGATTGCTGAAACCTTACTTCAAGCCGGCCTGCTGACTTTGCCGGGGCAAGGATAGCATCGACTTCGTCGGTCGAAGTCTCGTATCGCGTGCCGGGAATGATGCTCTCCGGTGTCCCTCCCAGCCGGTTGCTCTTTTCGAATATCGTCACGGCGTGGCCCTTTTCCAGCAACCGGATCGCGCACGCTAGACCCGTCGGGCCACCACCCACCACGGCTGCGGCGCGGGACGATGTTGTATCGGGAAGCCGAACCCCCGCGTACCCGTTGCGACGAGCCATCCGACTCACCACGAGCTGAATGTCACGGATGGGGATGGCGCATTCACCGAGGATCGTCTCCACACACCCGCCCTCACATTGGACCTCGGCCGGGCAGATCATGGCACACATTTCCGGCAACACGTTTTGGCGTCGCAACACGTCGTACGAGGTGGCAATGTCACCGTCGGCAAATGCACGCACGAACGCCGGCACGTCCACCGAAGCGGGGCACGCTCGCGTACAGGTGGCGAATTCACAGTTGCGGCACAAACCAGCCTTTTCCTTCAAGTGGTCCAAGGCAAATCGGCGGCCCAGCTTGTACTGCTCGGCGTAAATCTCGCTGTCACGCACCACGCACCCCGTCATGGCCCCGTCTCGCATGATTTGCGTGCAGCCTGAACAGGTAATGCATGTCTTGTCCGGGTCCATGCGGCCGGACTTCAGAATGTCATTGGGGGAATCGGGGTAGGCAAATGCGCCACGCCCTTGGCCAATGAGCGTGGCTCCGCCCGATCCGATCACGCCAGCCGCGACGTGCGGCATCAAATGCCGGAGCCAACTGTAGCCGCCCGCCACCACGGGCAACTCGGGATAAGCCTGTTGAATCCGCCGCGTGATCTCAATAAACCGAACCACTCCCGCCAAGGGATGCTCGTCCGGTGGCTCGAACCCCACAATGGGATGATCAAAGGGGCGGCCAAATTGAGGATTGTAGTACGGGTTACCGATCGAGACATTCAGCAGCGGCATGCCCAGCTCGCGAAACGCTCTGATCAGCTCAATCGGTTCGGCCAAGTCCGGAATCGTGGGGTCGTCGCGATTGACTCCAAACCCGTATGGGTAGGGAATCGCATCATAGACATTCATTCGCGTGGTGATAAACACCTCGGGAACTTCCTCGCGAACCCGCTGTAGAACTTCCCGCAACAGCCGCGAGCGATTCTCCAGGGACCCTCCATATTTTCCCGCCCGCGTGTGCGAAGCCAGTAACTCCGAGATCAGATATCGATGGCAGCTCTTGATGTCCACGCCATCAAACCCCGCCCGCGCAGCCAGCCGAGCGGCTTCCACATAGGTATCTTGCAAGCGGTCAAGGTAGGCGTCCGTGACCAAGGGATAGTTCTCGGGCAGGTTGTGTTTGGGGTCGAGAATGGGACTCCGATGGGCAATCATCGGCTTCGGAATCCCTCTCGGCTTGCTATAACGTCCCGAATGCGTCAACTGGACAACCATGACCAGTTCATGCCCATTGGCATTTCGAGCTGCTTCGCGCGTCCGTTCAACCAGCCGGGCAAATGTATCCACGCTCTTGGCATGCAACCACAGTTGTTTCGAATTGGATCGCGCTTCGTCTAGAATTGCCGTGGCTTCAAACCAAATCAACCCGGAACCACCCTCCGCGTATCGCCGATACCGACGAAAACTCAACTCGCCCGGCGCCCCCTCCGGCGTGGAATCAAATCCCTCCATGGGCTGCACCGCGAATCGGTTCGCCGCGTTCCGGTCCCCATCAATGGAAACCGATTCTCCCAGAATCGAAACATCATCCCGGATCGGTAAGTCGAGCTCTAAACCGTTGAGCTCCTGATGGAGCATGTCCAGATTCTTCAGGTGGAATCGTTTATGTTTCGACATGGTAACCCCTCGGCTATCCGCGGTTATTCTTTCAGGAGCCATTCGGTTGTGCCGGGGGCCACTCCATCCGCCCACGATGAGCGAGCCGTGAAACGACTCGCCAACAACCACGTGGCAAAAACGTGGCAAGCCATCCCCCCCTGCCAACCAGCGCCCCACACCGGTGCAAAAGTCATGAATTCTACCATACGAGCTTAGCAGGGAGAAGCAGCGTGTTTCGGCGTCCGATTCTTGGCGCGCCGTCAAGAGAAAAGGCAAGCATACCCCGGCTTTCGCCCTCCTTGTTCTACCCAGGTCGACGGCTGTAACAGATGGTACCGAAAAACGCGCCCCTGAAGAATTCTTCGCATCCCCGACGGGCCAACCGCGCTGGCGCTCAGCGGGACAGAGTATACCGGTCGCGGATGACTTTGTCCGCCGCGAGTCCGACCAACGGGCGGACGGCTTGCGTCGGGCAGCTTTCCTCCCGGACAAATCCGACCGCCTGAAATACACCAGGGGAGCCACATGGGGGGGCTCTGGGATGGGGAAAACCTCTAGGTCCTTGTGGCCCGTTTTGTTGCGCCTTGCGTCCTTGCCCGCGTCGAATCAAGGCCCTCAGGGACTGAAAGGACCAAAGGGAGCACGGCGGACGGGGCTCACGCGTGAAAAAGGCCCCACGGCGTCTTGCTCGCTTTCAGACAACGTCGGGGTGGGTCCCACCATCATTAAGAGGGGCGATCAGCCGCTCCGCTCGCGGCCAGCGGCGGCACAACGTGGAATTACCAGCATTTTTCTTCCGACAGAAGTTATCGTTACAATCAGTTTCACCCGAAGAATAAGATGGAGAGATGGATGTATGTTGCGGGCCAACTCGGTTCACCATGCCCGTGCGCACACCCGGGTTTCGGTGTGCGCTGAGACTGCCCAAATAACCGAAACCGTTCGCTGGTAAGGGATTACAGCGTCAGGAACGTTTTCTCTGGTGAGTCGTGCGCCGTGACGCATTCGGTTCTCCGGTCGCGAAAAACATACCGGTCGTGGATGACTTTGTTCGCCGCGAGTCCGACCAACGGGAGGACGGCTTGCGTCGGGCAGTTTTCCACCCGGACAAATCCGACCGCCTGAAAAACATACCGGTCGTGGATGACTTTGTTCGCCGCGAGTCCGACCGACGGGAGGGCGGCTTGCGTCGAGCAGTTTTCCACCTGGACGAATCCGATCGCCTGAAGAATACATCGCGTCGCGTGCCGGCACCTGGTGAAAGGTGGGCGACCCCCGAAACTGGAGGGCGGGGGGCGACTTGACATTCGGCCAGTATGCGGAACGACCGTGCGAGATTCTCCCAGAGCGGTACTTTCGCTGAAACCACGCAACGGCAGCATTCACGATCATCTCCACGATCCGACCGAACGTATCAGAAAAACCGGGGGGGAGTGACAAATGGCTGGACGTATTACGGTGGCACTTATCATGCTGCCCCTCGGTGTTTTACCGGCACTCAGCGGATGCAAGAATTCCGCATCCCTGGGGTTGGTCCAAAAGGACACGTCCCGATTACCGGGACCGGCAGCATCGACAGCAGAGACGGAATGGCCGCCCCGGAGGCTCCAAGCGGATTCGACAGGGACTCAGGCGACCGATTCCAGCGAGCCCCAAGCCCCCGATAGGAAGTCGACGGGCCCTTCGATCGTACACAATCTCGCCAAAGTAAAGTCTTGGTTTCCATTTCTTGAGTCTGACGGACATGTGCAAAAGGAATCGGATGTAGCGCCTCCAAAACCGCTGTCCAACGCGTCTTCTTTCGTGAACTCGGATGGGTATGGTCGGGCTCCCGGAGCAACCGATCACATCGAGGCCACTCCGGGACGCCAATCGAGTGCCCCGCGAACACTCTCCGAGGCCCCACGCAAGACGCCGTCGCTTGTCCAGCATTCGCGACGCCCGCCACTTGATCCAGCTCCGAAGCCCCCCCAGGCTGGCGCCCCTCAAACCGCCGGTTTATTAAGTGACAAATCCATGGCACAAAGCTCGAGCGTGGAATGGCAGTCGGATGGTGATATTGGCGACGAGAAACCGTCTCGAACCGAACCATCCGGCAAGGCGTCGTCGCCGAAGGCGGAAACGGAGAAAACGGATCCCGCGAAGATGGCCAAAAACGAGAATCCCACGAATTCTCGACTTCGGTTCTTTCCGCCCAACATCGGTAAGAAGACGGTGACTCGCTCGGATGCCGAAAAAACTGCCATGGCCCGCCAAGCGGACGAAGGCCGTGAGGGCAATGAATCGTCGGACACCTCAAGCGGAAAACAGGTAGTCGCCAATCGGGGGGCGGAAACGATCCCTCGCCGCGAAGACATGATGCCAAGTGGCCGCACGTTCTTGGCGCGGCAAAGTCGCCCAAAAGAAAACGAGCTCCGCGAATCGGACGAGCCGGAATCACCGAGCTCGTCCGCAAGCAAGTCCGACGCATCGGCGCCCCAAACGAAATGGGTCGCCAAGAAGGAGCGGGCGGAGGCCGAGTCGGCGAAAAGCGTGCGTATCGCCAAAAACGATTCCGATCTGGAGTCCGAGCAAGGGGAGGACGCATTGCGTCAAACACCTTTCCAAGCGAAAACGCCCCGCCGACAGTGGTCCAACAAGGGGGCCTCCGCGACGGCGAACCAGCCGACCGGTTCCCCTCGGGTGGTAGCCGACACATTTGCAAATCACAACGCTCGGAGGCCCACACAGCGGACCTCGCCGCGGCCCTCGCGCCAGGCCGACTCCAGCGCCGCAAGGTCTTCCCAACCATCGGAATCTCCCGAAGCGACGGCAGCGGCGTCGCGATACGTGCGTAATCCTCACGCGGCTGAAAACCGGAATTCGAAGTCCGGGGGCTCCGCCCAAGGAGATACGGCGTCCAACGGACCGTCCGAGCAGACGGCCAGGAGCAAGGCACCCCAAAGCGGTGCCGTGGCCAGAAATGCCGCGTCGGGACAATCGGGACAGAACGCGTCGGCAACGTCGATCCGACAAGCCACCGCGGGGGGGGCAGCCGCCCGATCCGTTAAACGCGACAACGGCTTGAACGCGAAAACACCACGACGCCACGGCTGGCGGCCTCCCGTCCCCGTGGCAAGCCGTCGAAGCAGTGTTAGCTCATATTACCACCGCGGCGTACTTCCCGGAGCCACCTCCTTAACGCGGTCCCCGCGGCAAGCACAAGCTTCCACGGGACTCGCGCCACAAAACAATCACGCCAACAGCGCGACGCAACCTGCTCAGCACTTGGCGCCCCTCGTGGATGCACACACGTATCGGCGGCGGATGGCCCAAGTGCAACAGCAAGGGCGGAGTTCAATCGACCGATCCGGCACGGAACCACGGAACACGTGGGTAGGCACCTATAAGGAATTGCTGCGGCAGAATACCGGGAGTCGGCAAGGGAGTGCACATCCTGAAGCCGGTACAACTCAACCGCTGCGTTCACGCTAGGGTAACCGTTCACGGGTGCCGCCACACGGCCTGGACACGCAAGGTCCGCATGAATGCCACGGGCTTGTCCCGTGGTGGTTCACGCTTGCCGCTACAAACCGGTCAGACATACCACTCCTGGCCGTCGGTAGCGTGGAACGTAACGGAGCACGGGACAAGCCCGTGGCATTTGCATTTTGAAAAGTCTTCCTTCAAGACGTGGAACGAAAGCGCGAATGTCCGCGGGTATCAGCCTCTTGCCCGTGAACGGTTACCCTCTAGCGCCTTCGGCCGCGCTAACTGTCGAGCAGACGTTTGTAGAGCGTCACGTGGCGGTCGATCATTTGCCGCACGGAGAAGTTTTCGGCAATACGAGCGCGGCCGGCGGTTCCCATGGATTGAGCGAGCCGAGGATTGTCCAACAACCGCTGCGTGAGGCGGGCGAGAGCCGCTCGATCTCCAACCGGAAACAGGTAACCCGTCCGCTGGTCGATGACCAAATCGCGATTCCCCGGAATATCGCTGGCCACGACGGGCAGCCCGTGGGCCATGGCTTCCATGACCGCGTTCGATTGACCTTCGTACTGGCTTCCAATCCAGAACACGGACAAGTGTGGCAGCAGCGCGGACACATCGTCACGCTCCCCCAAAAAATGCACGCGATCGGCGATCCTCAAGCTGTCTCGCCAGCGCAACAACGTCATTCGCTGGGGTCCGTCACCAATGATCAACAAGTGCGAATCTTGTCGGACCACCTTCAGGAGCTCCGCCGCCCAGATCAAGTCTTTGTAGCCTTTCTGAGGCCAGAGGCGACCCACCGCGCCGATTAGCCGGGCGTTCTCCGGCAGTCCCAATTCCGCCAACAACTCACCGCGGCTCGGGACGCCGGAGGGCGCGGGCGAATGGTCTTCGGCCGACGCTGGGGTTGGCCACGTCTCATCCGGTGGCCGTGGCGAAAGGTTGATGCCATTGGGTATGATTTCGAATTTCTCGGAGGAGATGCCTCGACCCGCGTAGAACTCAACGACCCCGCTGCTGTTGGTGACGATCTTGTCCGTGCGTCGCGCCAAATAGCGATCAATGGCCAATTCATGCCACACTTTCCACTGATCAACGCACCGTTCGCCAGCCACCACGCGTTTCACGCCGGTGTTGAACGCGGCGTGGCGCCCATAGCAATTGGCCGCGAAAATCCAGGTGTGAACCAGATCGGGTTTCAATCGCCCCAGCACCCGCCGCAGTCTCCAGTAAGCAACAGGATCAACTTTCCATCGCTTATCAATGAAGTGGATCGGGATTTCCGCTTGTTGCAGCGGTTCGGCCAGCGGGCCGGAGTGCGTGAGCACGCAGACATGGATGTCGAACTGCTCACGCGGCAGATGCGTGGCAAGCAGGGCGAGTTGCTTTTCAGCGCCCCCACGAACGAGCGTCGGGATCACATGGACAACACGCTGGGTCATGGAACCACTTTCCGGGACGCACCCGTCAGGTGCTCAAACAAGTCGTGGTATTGTTGCCCCATTGCGCGCCGCGAGTGGTACTGGTGAACAAATCCGAAAGCCGCCGCCGCCATGTCCTCGCCATCGCGCGGATCAGCCAAAGCCCCGGAGATGGCATCGGCCAATGCATTGGAATTCGTTTGGGCCAGCAACCGCCCCGTGACTCCGTCTCGCACCACGCTCGCGTGTTCCGGGCTCTTGGCCACGAGCACCGACACCCGCTTCGCCATCGCCGTCAGAATAGTGGGCGACTGGTCAATGGCCCCGGACGGAACAACCAATAAATCACTCGCCCGCATGATGTCTTCGAGATTGTCGAACGTACCTGGCATCACGACCCGCCCCACCAGATCAGCGTCTTGAACCATGCGGTACAGCTGGTTCCGGCACGGCCCGTCGCCAATAAGCCATAACCGCGCGTGCGGAAAGCTCCCGGCCACGCGCTGCCAGGCCCAAATGAGCTGGTCAAGTTTGTATTCCGCCTGCAAGGGCCCAACGTACGTGACAACCGTCATGTATAATCCCACTCGCAAGTCTTCGTTCGCGCCGGCGAGCGCGGAGCGGGCGGACAATGTGTCGGTCCCCCACCCTGATTCCTTTAGGGCTATCCCATCTGGAACCAGACGCAGGTGCCGCCCGGAAAACCCCGCGTCAATAAGTCGCTGCCGCGCCGCTTCCGACGAAACGACAACCGCCACGTCCGTTCGGCCATGCCGCGCCACTTGCCGAGCCACACGATGTTCTGGCGAGGTGCCCTCGGCAAGTCGCGGCGCGTCGCTCTCGGCACGCAGCACCACCGGTATTCGAGTCCCCGCAAGTGCTTTGATCGCGGCGTGCGCCTCCAATGACAACCCTGAGACACATGCGAGATCAATCTCGTTTTGGTGACGCCGCAACCAGCGAGCGAGAACAATGCCATACCGCAGGGGGCCCCACCCCACCTGTTGCGGAAACGCGAGGCGATGCACGGCCATCTCTTGAAACACCACGTCCGACGGCCACCGCATGTCGAAACGAGCGGTCAAGAAGGACGGAACCAGTCCCCGTTCCATCAGCTCGCGTCCCAGCCCCGCCGTGACACTTTCGCTGCCGCCCATCAACGGCCAGAAACGGCGAGTCACCATGACCACGCGTGTTCCGCTCATGGCACCGTACCAGACATATCCCGCTGCTCCAAGGCCACTAGAAATGATAGGTTACGGTACGCATCGCGGGCTCAGTCGTCCTCCCCCACCTCGCCGGTCATCGGCACGAATGCGACCGGGGCTACCTTTCGCTTGCTCACCGAACCATCCAGTTCCTTCTCGACCAGCGTCAAGTTCTGAAAACGGTCTCCCACCGGGATCACCAGCCGTCCGCCCGGTTTAAGTTGATCGATTAGCGGTTGGGGGATTCTCTCGGGAGCGGCTGCCACGATGATCACATCAAAGGGGCTCTTTTCCGGCCACCCTCGATATCCATTGCCGTGCTTCACGGTGACGTTTTCGTGGCCTAACGTGTTCAAACGCTCTCGCGCCGTTTCAGCCAGCGGCTCGACAATCTCGATGCTATATACTTCCTTGCAAAGCAAGGAGAGAACTGCCGCCTGGTAACCAGACCCCGTCCCCACGTCCAACGCCACATCGGTCTTCTCCGGCCGTGCCAGCTGAGTCATGAGTCCAACGATGTAGGGTTGCGAGATGGTCTGACCATGTCCGATCGGCAGGGGCCCGTCGGCATGAGCTTGAGAACGCATGTTTTCGGGAACAAAAAGATGCCTGGGAACCTTCCGCATGGCGTCCAACACCCGCTCGTCGGTCACGTCGCGAGCCGCCAATTGCCGTTCGACCATCTGCCGTCTGGCTTCGGCCATGGCGCCATCCTCGGCAGCTGGTTGGCCAGATGGCCGTTCATCCTTTTTCCCTTCGCCGCTCCCTGACTCAGCCCCCCCGCCCGGGGCTCTCGAAATCGACGGTTGTTGATCTTCATCATGCGTGTCGTGGCTCATATCACCGACTTTTCCGTCAATTTGCCAGCAGGCGACGCCAACAATCCAAAGAGAAGCAAGAGCCATGCCCATCACCAGCGATCGATATGCCCTCATGCGTAGCCCCCCTTGACCTTTGTTGTCCCCGCCTTGTCAGAACTCGTAACTTTTACCGCGCCTATACTTTACACTAACAAACCAGGGGACGCCGTGAAAGGAGCCTTGGTTAGCGGAAAGCGTCTTCAAGTCGGTCCTCAGACGGACTTCCGAACCCCCCGACGAGCCCCCCCGGACGGGCAGGGCACTCGTACGTCCGAAGTCGGGCGCTGGCCTGGTCCGATAAGGATTGGTTACTGGGCGGTGGGGGTAC
>JBNJEM010000063.1:0-20198 GCA_051745935.1 Planctomycetota bacterium | reverse complement strand
TCGGCCTTCCCGCTCGCAGGAAGGTTGTTTCTGGGGACGGTCGCTAGCTTTCCATCTGGTTCACCAACGGCGCAAGGCCGTTGGGGTCCGGCAGTTGCGGCGGAGAAAGTCATCCGCGACGGGTATAACGAGATGTCGTGAGCACGACGGCTCGGCCGGACGCCCGCCACCAGGACAACACGAAACGGGAACCAACAGGAAATCCGTTCCAGGCGAGGATGGATCACCATTGGAACACGGCCATGTTATCGCGGTGGATGACCTCTTCGTAAGGGCGGTGGCCGAGCACTTGAGCGATGCGGTCGCTGTGCAGTCCGCGAATGCGTTGCAGGTCGTCAGCGTGATAGTTTGACAGGCCGCGGGCTACTTCGACTCCCTTCTGATTACACAGCGTCACGAGATCCCCTTTGCGAAACTCACCTTCCACCCGAACGACACCAATGGCAAGTAGGCTGCGTCCCTGCTGGACAATGGCGTGTTGAGCGCCCCGGTCGACCGTGATGCGGCCGCAGGGTTGCGCGGAAAACCCGATCCATCGCTTGCGAGGACTGATCGACTTGCCTTGAGCGAGAATCAGTGTTCCCACCGGTTCGGCTTCGAGGATTCGCCGCAACGCGTTCGGTTCCCGCCCACTGGCGATAATGACGTTTTCGCCGGCCGTTGTTGCAATTCGCGCCGCGTTGAGCTTGCTGGCCATGCCCCCTTTTCCAAATCCACCGTGTCGATCACGCACGTAGTCCAGCACGGAGGCATCCAAAGTATGAACGGTGGAAATCAAACGGGATGAATCTTCGGTGGGATCGCCGTCGAACAGCCCTTGGACATCCGAGAGGATGACAAGCAAGGGGGCCTGCAACAAGTTCGTGACCAGGGCCGCCAAGCGATCGTTGTCACCAAAGGTCGTCATCAATTCGTCCACCGCCACCGTATCGTTTTCGTTGACAATGGGTATGGTCTGGAAATCGAGCAGCGCGCGGAGTGTGTTTCGCACGTTCAAGTAGCGAGTTCGATCATCCAAATCGTCCGCCGTGAGTAGAACCTGGGCCGCCGTGCGATCATGCTTGCGAAAGGTCCGGTCATACGCTTCGATGAGGCTGGCCTGGCCAACCGCCGCCACCGCCTGCAACCGGGCCACGTCTTGCGGGCGGCTAGTGAGCTTTAACTGGCTCATTCCAGCCCCAACCGCCCCGGAGCTGACCAGCACGACCTGGCGCCCCATTTGAATCAATTGGCAGAGTTCCTCGCCCAACCGCGCGATCTGGCCCTCGTCGAGCGTTCCATCTTGGTGAGTCACCACCCGGGTTCCCACTTTTACGACGATCGTGCTGGCTGTCGTGGCAATTTCTCGGCGTACAAGATTGTTCATGCTTTTGTTTTACCGCTCTTGATTGAAATCTTCCAATTGGAACCGCGTGTTCCACTGAGTGTACGGCCAGCCAGGTATGCGTCCACCCCATTGCGTTGGTTGTGGATTCAGGCGAGCCTGAATATACTTGAAACGGTCGGGTTTGGCTCGGCGAGCGGCAAGACGCGTTTCCTCTCCAGAAAACGCGGATCGCGAGCGGAGCCAGTGTTCCGGACGATTCGGAGAGGCGTGGAATTACGCAAGTTATTTTTGCGTGCCCCGCAAGCCGTACTGCCGGGCCCCGCTATCCGGTTTGGGACCGGACGGCGGAACGAGATGAGGGGCGTTTCCGTCGAGCAGATATCCAAAAGTGTTCCATTTCCTTTGTATCGTTTCTGATGGTGCGACGTCTCGTTTTCGGGCGTGCCCCGATATAGGGCGGACATGAGCGAAGTTCACGACGAATGCGGAGTTGCCGCGATTTACCAACTCCCCGGCGACGACGATTCTTTCGTATGCGATGAGGTGGCCCCGGGCGAGGTGGCTCGGCTTCTGCCTCGCATGTTACTGGACATCCAGAATCGAGGCCAACTGTCGGCTGGCATGACGACGTATAATAGCGAACGTCAGCAGCTGATTGATACCCATAAGGATATTGGCACGGTGCGCGAGGTCTTTCGATTATCGCACACAGGAAAGTGCGAGAGTCTGTTGAATGCGTACGCTGGCCCGGCCGCGATTGGGCATGTTCGTTATGCGACGTGTGGCAAGGACGATCGCAGCTATGCTCAGCCTTTTGAACGGCACCATCTTCAGAAGCACAAGTGGTTCAGCTTTGCGTTTAATGGCCAGCTTGCCAACTATTGTGTATTGCGTGATCGATTATTGAATCGCAGCGATCACCATCTGACCCGCGAGACCGACACGGAAATCATCATGCATGAGATTAGCCGCGAGCTGTCGGGCGAGGGCAAGCCGGAACTCGTCGGGGTGATGCGGAATATCAGTCAACGGTTCGACGGCGCGTATAGTTTGGTCTTCTTGGACGCAAGTGGTGACATGATGGTCGCTCGCGACCCCTTGGGCATCAAACCGCTGTGCTATGCGAAACAAGGTACGCTGTTCGCGGCGGCCAGTGAAAGCGTGGCCTTGTTGAATTTGGGTTTTAAGCCGGAGAGCATCGCGCCGTTGCCGCCGGGCCACGCGATCACGATCGTCGACGGTCGCTTTGATATTCAGCGTTATGCGGAGCCACGCCCTCCCGCTTATTGTTTTTTCGAGTGGGTCTATTTCGCGAATGTCGCCAGCACCCTGGATCAACGGAGCGTGTACTTATCGCGAACAGCGCTGGGGGTGGAGCTCGCGCGACTGGAACAGGCTGAGGGACAGGTCGAATTGGGCGACGGCAAGACGATCGTGGTGCCTGTTCCGGACACAAGCAAACCAGCAGCTGATTCAATGGCCTATGAGCTGGGCATTCCAGCTCGCGAAGGGCTGATCCGGAATCGCTATTCCGGCCGCACCTTTATTGAAGGCGGGAAGCATCGCCAGAAGAAGGTGGAAACCAAGTACACCCCGTTGCGCGAAGTGTTGGATGGAAAACGGATTCTTTTGGTTGAGGATTCAATCGTTCGTTCCACCACCATGCAGGTCCTGCTGGACCGCATACGGGATCTGGGAGGGGCCAGCGAAATCCACGTCCGCGTGGCTTGTCCCCCGATTATCGCGCCATGCTTCTACGGGATTGATATGTCCCGAATTCAGGAGCTTTTCGCGCCCAGATTCCTGAATGGCCGGCAGTTGGACACCGAGGTCCAACAAGAGATGGCTGCTTGGTTGGGGTGCGATTCGCTCCGGTACGTCCCCGTGGAGTCGGTGGCACGGGCCATCGGATTTGAGGCGGGCCACTTATGTCAAGCATGCATTACCGGGCAGTATCCCACCGAGTGCGGGCAGCAGCTTTACCAGTTGGCATTGGAGGATGCACGTCGTGGCGCGGCCTGCCAGGAGCGGACGTACGAAACGACCCGCATTTGATCGGAACGGTTGGTCGGAACGGTTCCTTGTGAATGTATTTCAGGCGGTTGGATTCTTCCGGGTGGAAAGCCGCCCGACGCAAGCCGTCCTCCCGTTGGTCGGACTCGTGGCGGAGAAAACCATCCGCGACCGGTATATTTCAGGCGGTTGGATTCTTCCGGGTGGAAAGCCGCCCGACGCAAGCCGTCCTCCCGTTGGTCGGACTCGCGGCGGAGAAAATCATCCGCGACCGGTATATTTCAGGCGGTTGGATGTTTCCGGGTGGAAAGCCGCCCGACGCAAGCCGTCCTCCCGTTGGTCGGACTCGCGGCGGAGAAAATCATCCGCGACCGGTATATTTCAGGCGGTTGGATGTTTCCGGATGGAAAACCGCCCGACGCAAGCCGTCCTCCCGTTGGTCGGACTCGCGGCGGAGAAAATCATCCGCGACCGGTATAAATGGCCTCGCAAGGGCATTGTACGACGTTTCACGGCACGCTCTACGGCTTGCGAAACAGGGCGCGGTAGACGGGGAGATCGTGCTGGCGCATGCGCCGCTCGAAATGGGTGCGATAGTCCGTGTCGTGCGTGGCGGGTTGTTCTGGTGGGACCTCCGGCCCCTGCAAATCCGTAACCTGGCCGATCAAATCCAGTGTCGATTCGTAGTATTCCCGCACGTCGGTCCAAAAGTGCAGTACCCCGCGTGGATGGAGCACGCGTTGTACGTGCCGCAAGAATCCCTCGTTCATCACTCGTCGCTTGCGGTGCCGTTTCTTCCACCACGGATCCGGAAAATAAACGTGGATGGCGGGTATGGAAGCTGTTCGAACGCGTTGGGCAAGAATTCGAGCTCCCTCGCCATGGATGACCTTGCCGTTGGCCCGTCCCCGCTTGGCCAAGGCTGCCGCCGCGAACCGAGCGTACTTGCGGCGAACCTCGATCCCTAGAAAATCATGGTCCGGGCACGCCGCGGTTGCATGCCGCAAGAACAAGCCCTTGCCGGTGCCGATCTCGATTTCCAATGGCGCGGAGCGGCCAAAAAGTGAAATGGAGGGAAGCGTTTCGGGTAACTTATCTTCCTCCAGAAACCACGGGGTCAGGTCGAGATTCGGGGCGATCTTTCGTAGAGCTCGGCGGCCCATGATGGCCATCTCCTCCCACCGCCAAGGGAACCCCCGCCGCCCGAACCCCCGCCGCCCCAGGGGAACACATGGTCCCGACTGCCTTTCCGCCGAGATCCGGTTAGCCGGGCCTGGGCATGTCCCGTGTTGAGCCGCCCTCATCGGTTTGTTCGGAGCGTCCCAATGTCCCGTTGTCCCGCTGGGCCGACAGCATATCGACTGGGATGGGAATACCTTTGAGAATCCCGTCCACCACGATCCGGGCGCCAACGACGCCCTGAAATCGGCAAATGATCATGCGCCCGCGGCGGGCTTTCAACCGTTTGCTGATCAGAATCAGCCGGTCCCCCGGAATGACGGGGTCCCGAAAGCGAACTTCTTCCAAACCGCCGAAACCAATCATTTTCGCGCCCAGGCAGTTGTATTTCTGAGCAAAATAGGCACTGATCTGGGCGGCCGCCTCCAACATGACAATGCCGGGCATGAGCGGCATTTTGGGCATGTGTCCGCGAACCCAGAACTCTTCAGTGGTGACATCCTTGTATCCGATGCAAATCTGCTCTTCCAAGCTCTCATAAACAATCGCCGTCAGCTGTTCCATTTCATAGCGCTGCGGGTTCACTTGGCGAATCGCGTCGATGTCCGCCACGACGTGATCAAAGTCAATCTTGGAGATATCGTAGAGCAGTGCTTTGGCTGACACGACTATCGACCTCTACCTCGTTACGAGAGATGAAGACTCGCTGGATATCCAACGGAATGGACGACACGACGCGGGCGCTTCTCGCAATCCCCATCAATCAGGTTGCCCGAGCGGAAGCCCCTCGTCCAACTCTCTTGCCCCGGTGCCCGGTGGGCTCTCGCGAGTTGTCCCGCGACGCTCGTCAACGTCAAGTTATGTCTTCACGCTCCGGCGTTTGGCTTTACGAGCTTTCGCGTTGGCTGGCCGTTTGCCGTGATTGGCCTTCTTGAGCTTTCGGCTTGGTTTTGCCATGAGTACAGTCCACTTTCGGGATGAGGTTGTTGAATTTCCATTAAACGCGTTAGCGTAGCACCAATCCGGTTTCAAGAGAACCCGGGTACCGCCCCTCCCCTCCCTATGGTGGCCATGGAGGCCTCCGCCGCCGAGGCGGCGTGACGCGAGCGACCAAGCGTTGCTCTCCGTTGCCACCGCGTCCCACACGAATGCTTGGCCGTGACAAAGCACGAGCTTTCTCAAGCCGTGGCGGATCCGGCGAGCGCCAGGGATTTCAGGATGACGTCAAATACCTTGTTGCCATCCATCCCCACGGCCACGTCCATATTCGGCCGCCATCGCAGGTTGGTACGCCGATCAAAGACGGTCGCCCCCAGCGTGAGGTCACCGCGGGTCTCCACGTCGCCAGCCATTTCCTCAAACTCAAAAAGCTGCGGTTCCAAAACCGCCGCCAACGCGATCACATCGTGCAGAAACACGCTTTCCTGTCCCAGTTGTTGATGGTACACGCGATAATAAAAGGGTAAAATGCGTGTGAGGAAAGCACCGACACGCGTGGATTCGTGAGGGATCTGATCCAGGAACTCGAGCGTGAATTTCAGGGCGCGAGTGACATCCAAGGGGATCAGGGTTTTGGTCATCGGACACTGAAACACGGTTCGCGCGCTGTTGGCGTCAAAATACATGTTGAATTCAGCGGCTGCCGTCACGTTTCCAATTCCGTTTATCGTGCCGCCGGTCATGACAATTCGATCGATGAGCGAGGGGAGTTCAGGATCCCGCTGGAACGCGCGAGCAACATTGGTCAGGGGGGCCAGGCAGACGAGCGTGACGCGATGTGGAGCCGCTCGGACGGCGTCGCAAATCACCTTTTCGGAGGGGTGCTGGTGATGGAGCCGCGAGACGGCAATTCCCGCGTTCCCGAGCCCGTCCTCGCCATGCAAATGCGTCGAACTGAAACCGCTACAGTGTTCTGGAGGCGTGGCGGATCCGAGGCGAGGAAAACGGACAGGATCGAGCTGTTCAACAATCGCCTGGACATTACGGCTCGCTTGCTCCGCCGGAACGTTGCCCGCCGCGGCGGTGACCGCGACCACCTCCAGGCGGGGGTCAAAAAGAGCCATCGACAGCGCGACGGCATCGTCGATTCCCGGGTCACAATCAATAATCACCTGCCTTGGCATCTTTTGTTCACCCAAACTACTTGGAACCAAATACTCAGTTAGTGTCTTGTCACGGCCAGAAATCCAGGTGTCCCTGCCGCTGCTCTGCTAGCGGCACCCAACCCTCGGGGGAAGCCGGGACAAACGACCAGAACCTCTCCCGTCGACGAAATCATCGAGGCTACGCTTGGCACGCCCCGCCACGACACCACTTAACAGCTGGAACGTAATCCCGGGAGCCGCTCGCGGCCCACGTCGCGTCTGTCCGTGCACGGGACAGGTCCCCCGATTGTACTGGCGATGGTATGCGATAACAAGACAAACTTGGCGGCTTCGCGCCATCGCGCCGCCGATTTTACCCTCGCGCCTTGAACTCACGGCCACGACTCACTATTGTTGGGGGCAAGTTTACTGGGTTGGGTTGGACAGTCCGTCACGCGAATCGCGGCGTCGAGGCTGCATCCCGGTGAGGCGTGCCCCACGAGCCCCAGGCCGGCACGCCGTTTCCTCCTGATGTTCCATGGCGGCACGAGCCCGCCAGCATTGTGTCACTTCGGGGGGGTAAATATAGACTGGGACACGGAATTGGGAACGTTTCATGATTGGCTCGTCAATTCAACGTGTTGTGGCCAAAGAGGACCTCACCTTGGACGAGACGTTGGAGGTCATGGACGCGGTCATGCGGGGCCGATGTTCAGAAGAGGAAATGGCCCAATTGCTGACGGCTCTGCACCAGAAGGGTGAGACGGTGGATGAAGTTGCCGGCGCGGCAGCGGCTCTGCGCCGTCACATGACTCCGATCCGATCCGCTTGTGAAGAGGTTCTTGATACCTGCGGTACGGGCGGGGACGGCGCGGGCACGTTTAACATCAGCACGGCCGCCGCCCTGGTCATCGCGGCCGCCGGCGTTCCCGTTGCCAAACATGGGAACCGTCGGATAACCAGCAAATCGGGGTCGGCCGATGTGCTCTCCACACTCGGGGTGAACATCGACGCGGGCGTGGCCACCGTTGAGCGTTGTCTAAACGAGTTAGGGATCTGTTTCTGCTTCGCGCCGCTGATGCATCCGTCGATGAAAAACGTGATCGCCGTTCGTCGCCGGTTGAACATGCCGACAATCTTCAATCTGTTGGGCCCCCTCTGCAATCCAGCCGGCGCGGCCTACCAATTGTTGGGGGTCGGGCGTGGTACGCTCCGTGATTGCTTGTCCGCCGCGCTGCTTCGTCTGGGAACGCGACGCTCCACGGTGGTGTTTGGGAGCGACGGACTGGACGAAGTGACGCTAGGAGGGGAAAGCTACATTTCGCTGGTGGCCAACGGTCGGGTTGAGCAGCTGACATGGCGTCCGTCGGACTTCGGCTTGTCGGAAATGTCGTTAAAGCCGTTGTTAGTGGACGGCCCGAAGGCGAGTGCCGCCATGATTCGAGAGGTGCTCAACGGCGCCAAGGGAGCCCCTCGAGACATGGTGGTGGCCAACGCGGCGGCTGGTTTATGGACGGCTCGGAAATGTGCGGACTTGCAGGAGGGAGTGGCGCGAGCGGTGGACGCCATTGACAGCGGAGCCGCCCGGCAGTTGCTCTCACGGCTCGTCACACTCAGTGGAACCACCGGCGTGGCCCGGCCCAATGCCCAGCTCAATCAACCATAGCGAGACGGATTGCGGAACAACACACGTGTTGCGGGGCATACGATCCCCGCTCCTGGATCCATGCGGAGGCAAGCGGCTATAGGGGAACAAGCGGAGCGATCGGTTGCGGCGGCAACCTCGAACCGCGTTCCGATGTCAATACGGGCCGCCAAACCAGCAAGCAAGGATGCGGCACCCCGGCCGTTGAAATCCGGATACCGAAATCCCGAACCAATGCCGCTTTACTTTTCTTGAGAAACCTCAAGGCGGCGAACACCAACGCTATACCGGTCGCGGATGACTTTCTCCGCCGCGAGTCCGACCAACGGGAGGACGGCTTGCGTCGGGCAGCTTTCCACCCGGAAAAATCCAACCGCCTGAAATATAACATCGTCCATGATGGCGGGCCTTGATTGCGATCCCTTCGTCATTCGTGCTTCGACATTCTCCCGAACGGATCCGGCGCGATGATCCTTGGTCATTCAGTTCTTTTGGGCCCGGAGCACGGCTGTGAGTTTGATCGACTTGCCGTCTCGGAGCACGGTGAGAGTCACTTCCTCGCCGACAGGCGTTAGCTTGACCTGGTTCACGAGATGGTCGTCGTCCTCGATGCGGACATTGTCGAACATGAGAATTACGTCTCCCACTTCGATGCCCGTTTCTTCCGCCGCCGTATCGGGGTTCACTCGGTTGACGCGGGCGCCCACGCGCTGTGACAGTCCAAGTTTTCGAGCCAATGCCTCGTCATACCTGGAATCCAGGGAGACTCCCAACATCGACCTGACGACGCTTCCCTGATCGATCAACTGCTTTGCGACCGACATGGCAATGTTAATGGGGATGGTAAAGCCGATCCCTTCACTGCCCCCCGAACTACTGGCGATCGCCGTGTTGATCCCAATCACCTTGCCGCGTAGATTCAGCAGGGGGCCACCGCTGTTACCCGGGTTGATGGCCGCGTCGGTCTGGAAAAAGTCTTGGTACCGAACCCCTTCGACGCCGAGTTCCAGGTCCCGCCGTCCCTTCGCACTGATGATGCCATGGGTGACCGAGTGGCTCAGACCAAAGGGACTGCCTACGGCCAGCACGAAATCTCCAATCGATACTTCGTTACTGTCAGCCAAGCGAGCGGGGGTCAGGTCGGAGGCCTCGATGGCCATGACGGCGACATCGGTTTCCACGTCGGCCCAAATGCGAGTGGGGAGGATGATCTGGCCCGTGTGCAGTCCAATGTGAATGTTTTCGAGGCTCGCATGCTTGATGACGTGCCGGTTGGTCAGCACGTAATAGCTGTCGTTATACTTGACAATAACGCCACTTCCAGCCTCTTCCACCGACTTGCGCGGTCTCTCCGTGTGTGTTTTCTTGGTTTCAATGTGCACCACGGTTGGCCGTGCGAGCTGGATCACTTTTCTCAGGATGTTCCCACGACGTTCCAGCGCTTCCACCTCTTTCGCCACGTCCTGATACAGCTGATCGCGGTCCGCCTTGGAAGGCTGCGTGGCGAGCGAGAATTGGGCCTGACATGTATGAGGCGCCAGTACCATGAGCAGCCCGAGCCCGGCCATTGCGATGGATTGGCAAACGACTGATCGAAACCAGGCTGCAGGCACAAAGCATATCTTCATCCGCTCAATCCCTTCGTCTGTATGAAGAAGCCGTAACAAAACCAGTGAGGTTTCCGTTCACCCAGGGCGTGTTGGGAGCAGCCCCTCTGTTTTGTTCCCGGCCGTAATGTACCGCTGTGGGGGGTGGCCCGTGATGGGATGTTCCCCGCGACAACGCGGGGGGGAGCCGTTCAGGATTGGCCGCTCAGTGGAGCGGCTTCGCGCCGCCAGCTCCGCCCGCGGACCACCCGATCGGGGCTAATGGCCTCCTGCCCCCCGAACGATGAAACGCCCTCACGAAACCCTTCGCATTCACTCTCCCCACAACACCTTGGAAGCCAGAGCCTGTTTGGTTAGCGGCTGTATCAGTCGGTTACCACCAGTCGGGGCTTCAGGGAACGTCCATCTCAATATCATTGAGAAGCAGGTCTTGATCCCCCGCGCTGGTCCCGCTTACCTGGTCCCAATTCGCGTCTCGCCCCCCGCTGGATTTTCCCTCTTGTTCAGCTTCCCGTTGCGCCTCGATACACATGGTGGCATAGGGAAGCGCCTGCAGCCGTGCGAGAGGTATCGGCTTTCCGGTTACTTCGCAGATCCCGTACGTGCCGTTGCGCATACGTTCCAAGGCATTCTCGATTTGGGTCAGCTCACGACTCTCCACTTCGGCCAGCTGGCAACTGATTTCGTCTTGTGCCGAGTCAAGCGCGGCGTCCAACATGTCTCCGGAACTCTGTTCCCGCAGTTCCTTGAGTGAGCTCAGGTCTCCGGCGAGTGCCTTGCGGAGAGCATCCCGGCGGTGTAGCAGTACTTGTCGCAACTTCAGAATCGCCTCTTTTCGTCCCATTGTTTCTTACCTCTGGGCTAGGGGCGCCGACCAACGGGCATCAAGTGCCGCTGGGCATTTGCCCCGACCGTAAACCTCAATGTGCCTTGTTCTTTGCCAGCGCCTACCGTTGTCGATCACCACTCGGGCTGGCTCTCTATCATTGCAGCCACCAATACTATAGTACGAAACTCGGATATCGTCTCGGTTCCCCTTTGTTTTTTTTGTCCCTCAAATTGTAGGTGCCTCCTTTTTCCTTTCAAGTCATTTTAACCAAAACACTTATGGCGGACGGTCCGCAGCGTTTGGATGACTCGTCAGCCCTGAAAAAAGGCTCTCCATGCTCCTATCCCGGTCGCGGATGACTTGGTCCGCCGCGAGTCCGACCAACGGCAGGACGGCTTGTGTCCGGCAGCTTTCCACTCGGACAAATCCGACCGCCTGAAGTATAACGGCGAGAAGCTTGCATTTCTTCACACAATTCTAGCGACCAACGGGAGCGGGCTACCCCTATTCGAGCGGTAGCTCGCATTTGGTTGGCGGCCCTGTTTGGTTGGCGGCCCTGCCGCCCCGGGGACGTACGGGACACTTTCGCGGTGCCAGGCGACCGGGGTAGGTCAGCGTTGCCGAAGTCTCCGCCCTTGCTGGCGGTGTGCGACGTCAAGGTTTGCTATCCGATAATCGTCAAATCCGGCAAGTGGATGCACCGTTTTTTGGGCAATCCGGCAAGATTTGCGGTCCGCACCGGCTTGTCTTGCTCCTTTTTCAGGGGGGGATGAGGTTTGGCGCGAGCGTAGTTGTAAGCTACATGCCTTGGGGGTACGGCTTGAGTACGCTGGATGGGGCAACTCCGCATGGCGTGGAGGCGGGCGTGCCGAGGCAAACGAAGAAGCCATGACAAAACCAGTCAGCCTGCCTTTCCCCCGCCTTTCCCCCGGGACGTTTTGGGAGCGGGAACCACGTTTTGTTACGGGCTGTAAAAACCAACACGAGGACGCCCATGGTCGGCACTTTAGCTACTGGCAACGGTTTGAGTTATCTGTTGGGCGACGTCAATGGCCCGCTGATACTCAAGGTTCACTCGAGCGAGCATCGCGGCCGCATTCTCCGCATCCACTCCCCCAAATGCACCATTGGTTCCCATGCCAGCTGTACGTTGAGGTTGCTTTGTGCTGGCGTGCGCCCCTTCCATTGCATGATTCTTCGAGGCCGGGCCGGCGTGTTCATTCGTCGCCTGTCACCCAACACCAGTCTCAACGGGGCGGGGTTTACCGAGGGGTGGCTACAGCCCGGCGACCTCTTGAATCTGGGGCCGATTGAATTGGAGGTGCTCCCCACCCCCGCGAGCAATGGTCAACCGGGGACCGTTCCGCGGGCGGCACGGCGCGGCGCGGCACCGTCGACGACGAACCGGTCCCGCGATCATGGCCATGACGCCTCCACCGGCCCCGACCGGGCTCTCTCCGGCGACGACCTCTCCGGGCGCCCTGACGATCCTCGCCGCACGGTTGAGTCGGAACCTGCCGGACCGAACGCGACGTGCGAACAATGTCGTCAACAACGCCAACACCTGGAATCCATGCTCAGTGCGCATGTCGAAGAGAGCAACCAGCATCGTGACGCCCTGATGCAACACCATAATGACCTCAAGAGAGAACTCAAACAGCGCCGGTCGACGTGGGGCCAACCATTCCAGGAAACCGAGCGGTTGCCTCGAACAGGCGTTGAAGAGCAGGTCACGTATCGCGAGCTGATTGGCTTGCTACGGGAGGAACTTCGCCAGCTGAAGGATCAATATGCCACGCAACTGGCGGAGCAAGATAGGCTGCTCACTCACGTGTCCACCGTGGAACAGGACCTCGTCGGCCTGAAGGATGCCCACGAGCAAGCGGTGACTGACAATCAGAAGCAAGTGGAACAGTTGCGGGAAGTTCGCGGGCAGCTTGACGAATCGGTAGAACAACTTTTAGCCTCGAACAATCGAACGGCCGAGCTCCAGTCGCGCCTGGACCAAGCACGTGAACAACTTGGGGAAACGTCGGACACCGAGCATTCCTTGCGCGAGGAAATCAGCCAGCTGCGCGAACAACAAGAAGTTATGCTGGCCGAACTTGAAGCCGACCGGGAAAAACAACGCGAATCGCCACGGGCGGACGAGGTTGCAGAGAAGCGGCTGCAGGCTGAATTGGATCAAGCCCATGACGCGTTGCGCCAAGCGAACGAACGCGTTGAGGCCCTGCGGGACCGGGCGGCTGAACTGGAGCAACGTCTCGTTGACACCTCAGCCGAAGAGGCCGAAGAGGAACCAACCGATAACGCGCTGGAGGCAGACAAGGAAGCCAAGGCAAGAGAAAGTGCCAAGTGGCGTGAGCTTGTCGAAGAAGCTCGAAACGAGCTGCAAGAGGAGCGAGAATCTCACCAGCGCGTGCGCGGCGAATGGCACACCGAACGAGAAAGCCTACAGAATGAGTTAGCCCAGAGATCCACCTCGCTGCGGGAGCTGCAGGAAAAATATGATGAATTGATCGGCGAACACCAACGGGCAATGCGGGAAGCCGAATCTCTAATCTGGTCGCAGCAACAAGAGGGACAGCAGCTGTTGACACAGCTGCATGAAGCTAAAGAAGCCCTGCGACGAACCGAACGAAAACGGGCACGACTGCAAGAATGTCGCGAGGCGCGAACGGAGGACCACCACGAACCCCGCGAGGCGTTCACCACCGAACCCCGTGGCGATGCCGTTGCCAACCCAGATGAACTCGACCAACCGCCCTCCGCGGAGGCCGGCGAGCTGGATCGCGTGTTGGCGGAGGGCAGTTTGCCGCGCGAGGAAACCGACCCGGAAAAACGTCATGAACCAGGCTACGTGGAGCAAGACGCCACGAGCGGGGAATTGGTCGGTCCGAATCCCGTTGAAGGCGAGCGGGACGGAGAGTTTGATGACCCGGCTTCCGGGGTTGAACCGGAAAACGCGGAGCAATCACCGAGCAGTCAAACCACGGCGATGCAATGGAGCCAACTCCCCGATGAAGTGAAATCCCAGGTGCTGAAACACGACCACGAGACTCCCGTTACTCAAACGTCCGAAGGGCTTCAGCGGCACGACGTCGCGGGCCAACCTCCCACTTGGCAGCAGCAAGAAACGTTCCAGCCCCAGGAACAGGCCGGCCCCCAAGCGGCCAATGCGGCGGAGCACCACCAGCCAGATCCACCCCTCGATGATCACGAAGGATTCATTCAACAGTACATGGACCGGCTACTCAAACGAACCGCGCCCCCGGACGCCCCGAAGTCCGCGTCTTCCGCCGAGCGCCACTGGACAACCGCCGTCTCAACAGGCAACGAATGGCGGAAAGCGACACCAGACGCCACGGCGGAACACCGGCCCTCCGAACCTCAACCAGCCTCCCCCACGCACACCGAGGCCCCGGAATGCAAGCCCGCCGCCGAACCGGCCTCCAGCAAGCCGCGTTGCAAGACGGAAACGCCCAACGACCTAAACAAGATGCGCGAAGTCGCCAATACGACCAGCCGCGAAGCGATCCATCGCTGCGAATCAAAAAAGCTGATTGTACGGGCCCTGCGTTCGCTACTAGCGGCTTCCGTGCTGTCACTCCTCGGCGGGGCGGCGATCACCAAATGTTCGTCGATGCTCGGTCTCCAAGCCATGGCGGGTGGACTCGCGCTAACCGCGAGCGGCGGATTGGTCCTGCTAGCCGGGTTCAACTATCGCCGTTGGCGGCGTGTAAAACACCAGTTCCAGACGGATCATGAAACAACCACGCGGACTTGAACTCGCGTCTCGCCCCCGCCTTGCAGCCCGTGACAAAACCTGGCTCTCGCTTCCAAAACCCCTGGGTTACGGGGCATCGGCATGGCTTTGTTATAAGTTCTTAGAATCCGCGAGCCGCCAGGATATCGTCAAAATCACGGAGATGATAATCGAGGCCCACGTAGTCGAGCGTCCGGCAGAGCCCGCGAAGGGACACTCCAAATCCATCGGGGCCACTAAAGCCACCAAACTGACCACCCCCTTTCACATGAGGTTCCAAATCCAGGAAAACACCAGGAATTCCGCGTCGTTTGAGTTTTCGTTCCAGACTGGGGATCGAGCCGGCAAAGTCACGAAGAATCGCCTCGTGACCGCTGTCTCCCATGTTGGCCGGTACGAAGTGCTTCAGCGTCTCTTCATCCACATGGCCCACGCGCTGGGCTGGTTTCGGGTGGCGGTAGTCTTTGATGTGCAGCCAGCCCAACCCCTTTTTCATCGCCAGGTATTCGTTGAAAACCTCGTCGGGGGAAAAGCCCTGTACAACCACGTTCGCGGCGTCGAAAATCAGTACCATCGCAGGGTGGTCGACCTGGCGATGAATGTCCCTGAGCAACTGCCCCGTTTGTCCCACCAAGTTCGCTTCCACCTCCAAACCAAAGGTCAAATCGCTCCGGTGACACATCTCCGCGATCTGACCTAATTGGTCCACCACCTGATTCATGTGTTCCCATGGGTCGGCCCCCTTGGGGTGGTAGAACGAAAAACCGCGAATCAGCTTGGTTTCGAACGCGTGAGCCACCTCGCAGGCTTTCTTGACCTGTTTTTCCAGGTATTGTTTGAACGGCACGTAGGGATTCTGGGTCCCGTCATCGACGTCCAGAAGTTTTACTTTCCCGATGGGGGATCCAATCGACGAGACATTCAATCCGTATTCGTTCGCCAATCGACGCAACGTGGCGATTTCCGATTTACCGAGGTCCATGACGTTCTTGATGCCGTTCCCCGCATCGACGAAACGCACCGTGTAGTATTGCAACCCCAAGGCGGCGAAAACCGAGAACTGCTGTTCGATCGTTTTGTCGTTGGCGGCTTCATCGGCAAATCCACTAATGATGACATGCGGCTGAGCGGACATGAGCAACTCCCGATCCACAAGGTTTGATTCCAGGGAATACTTGAGCCACGCGAAGTCAGGAAACCACGCGCCGAAAATTCACGCCAGCCCCGTGCACCCCGCCGTCCGCGGCATGGATCCGCGGGGGGTGTATGGAGAGCGGCTGAGCGGGCCTTGGCCTCGCAACTAAAGCGAGACATCGTCTCGGCACCTGACGACAACCAGCTTACAGTTGTTCTGCTTCAGATGGCTAAATGGATACGCTTCCAGTACCGCCGCCATTGTCAAATGATGGCGGGTATGCCGCAAGGGGGGGCGTCCACGGGAATCGATTCCCGGATCCATGCCGCGGACGGGCGATCGCCGATTTCCGCCGTCTTGGATTGCAGGCCCGTTCCCGGTTATGTATGGTCTTGGATATGAATGATTCATCAACAAACTCGCAACGGCTCCGGGCCGGCATGGTCGGCATGGGGATGATTTTTGACGAGACCTATGGGCCTTTTTTTGAATCGGCGCGGGCCCACGGCCTCCACGATCGGCGTTTTGGCGTGGTCGAGGTGGAACTGGCGGCGGTGGCCAGTCGCACGGGCCGGCGTGCCGAGGCCTACCGCCGTTCCGCCCCGCCCACGATGCGAGAATTCCACAGCTTCGTCGAACCCAACTGCACGGCCCAACTCTTGGAAACCGGCGTCGATTTTGTCTGCGTCGCCACGCCCGACGATCGGCACTTCGACACGGCCAAAACCGTCCTCGAGTCGGGTCGGCACGTATTGATCGAAAAGCCATCGGTTTTGTCCCTCAACCAGCTCGACCAACTCCAGGAACTGGCTCGGCGCAAGGGCGTCCTGGCCAAAGTCGTCTATCATAAGCTTTTTGATCCGGATCATAAGCGGTTGCGAACGTTGGTCGTCGATGATCAGTTGAAGCATGTCAACAGCGGCTACTGCACCTTGCTGGAACCGAAACAGATTTCAGGGAAACAGTTCGCGGAATGGATCGTGGGACGCAACCCGGGCACCTATGTCGCGGTTCACTACATCAAACTGATTGATTTCACCTTCGGCGGATCGCTCCATTCGGTGACGGCCACCGGACAGCGCGGATTGGTGGACGATCCCCGGGGCAAGACCTGGGATTCCGTGCAGATGCGGCTGGTGTACCATTACCATGACGGACGTGAAGGCGCCTTTGACATTCATACAAGTTGGGTGACCCCGGACAACTTTCCGGGCTACGTCGAACAGGAAGTGCAATTTCGCTTCGACAATGGGGTGTGGAACGGTCACGGCCGCTGGCGCGGCGTGGAATGCACCATTGAGGGCCAGACGCCACATGCCATGAAGATTTCCCTGAATAACCACTACAACGGCGCCTTCCTCGAACCGACCGGTGAGCGAACGCGGCGCGGATACGGGATTGAGGTCCTGGAGGAATTCGCGCGCGAAGTGGCGTACGTTCAATTGGGTGGCGGAAACGAGGAACGAGCCAAGCGGCTCGAGGAAATGAGGCGGCTTGATCACAACGACCTCGAGGCCGACCGGCAGGTTGTCGCCGCCGTGCAGGCACTGGAAGCCATTCTGCGGGAACACGTGCGAGGAACCCCGGACTGTGTCGCGCGCGTTAACGAGCCTTCAGCAGGGCTGGTCTTGTATCGGCCCGGATCCGGCGAAGGGGAAGTGCTGTATCAACCGCGCATCTAGATGGCCTTCGCCGCCGGGTCCGTTTCAAGCCAGCTTTTTACAGCCGGAAGCAAAACCTGGTTACCGCTTCCAAAGCTCCGGGGACGGGGAGACCGGCTATTTGTTTGTCGCTTTTTACAGCCGGAAGCAAAACCTGGTTACCGCTTCCAAAAGACTCCGGGGACGGGAAACCAGACAAGTTCTTTTTGACTTATTAGTGACGGTTTATAGTCAGGAGACAATCGAGCCATGGCTGCCGAGAAAACGCCGACCCAAAATGCCCGGAACCATCCACCGTGGCATGCGGGTGAATTGGAATCGAATCGTGCCCGCGAGGCGCTCGGACAGGTCGAGCCGAAAGGCCAGCGCACGTATACACCGTCGCTGGCCGTGGTGGGCCGCAGTGCCGGGGCGTATCACTGGACGCCGGAAGGACGCCGTTTGGCTGATTTCACCTCCGGCGTGCTGGTCGCTAACCTGGGACACAACCCGGTCCGCTGGTGGCGCCGTCTGTTCGACTATTTGCGGTTGGAGGCCTTGGAGCACACGGGAGCCGACGAACGCTACGCCGAAGCCATGCCTCTGACGGCGTACAATGCCGTCACCAACTTGGAAGTGACCTGCTGCGAGCGGCTGGTGGCCAATATGCGTGCCCAGGCGGGAGGGGGGCGCATGGAACAGGTGCTCTGGGCCGCCAGCGGTAGCGAAGCCATCCAAAAATCCCTGTGGGCGGCGATGCGTCGCCAGGAGGGCCGGGACATGATCCTGGCCACGCGACGCGGGTTTCACGGCAAAAAAGGACTGGCGAATGCCGTTACCGGCAGCGAAACGGATCCAGAACGGGATGAACGCGTCCGATTCCTCTCCTTTCCCCTTGCCGAATGTCGTGACATCGAGGCACGAAAGAACCCCTTGGATCTGACACGCTATGAACATGAACTGGAGCAAGCGGCCGAGGAACTGGGCGATCGGATCTGCTGCTTGATTACCGAACCCTACCTGGGTGGCGGCGGCTCTTACCATCCGCAACCCGAATACCTGCAGCTGCTCGAACAATTCTGCCGCCAACGGGATATCGTGTTCATCCTGGACGAAATCCAATCCAATTTTGGTCGTACGGGACCCATGTACGCCTATACGCATTACGGGATCGAACCCGATCTCGTGTGTTTGGGGAAAGGAATGGGCAACGGGGTGCCGGTCAGTGCCACCGTGGGGCGCGCGGATGTGCTGGGCACGCTGGATTACGCCGCCGGTTCGGATACCTGGAGCGGTAATCCGATGGCTTGTGCCGCCGTGCTTGCCACGCTTGATGAATTCGAAACGGAAGATGTTTTGGCAGCCGGTCAAGGATTGGCGTCGGTGCTCGAACAAGGACTCGAACGACTCAAACAAACCAGGGCGGTCTCGTGCGTGCGAGGCGAAGGCTGTGTCTGGGGCGTGGAATGCCAGGCGATCGACGGCCACTCGGCTAACGAGGTCGCCAATGCGTGCGTCGAGGCCTGCTATCGAGGCGATTCGCGGGGACGAGGCATCCATCTGCTCGGACCGCTGGCCGAAAACGTGTTGCGAGTCAGTCCACCTCTGACCATGCCCGTCGACGAGGCCGCGGAGTATTTGGACGTGATGTTCGAGCGGGTTCGGGACGTCGCCGCTCGCATCATGGATTGATCGGACACGGCGGAAATGGGCATTGGGCTCAAAGGGGAAAGGCCGTGGATGAAAAGGAACTCATGCGGCGGGCAATCAACAGCGCTCGCGCCGGAATAGAAGCAGGGCAGAGTCCGTTCGGATGCGCGATCGCCAGCGAAGGGCGGGTGATCGCCTGCCAACATAACACGGTCCTGGCCACGCCCGATTGCACCGCTCATGCTGAAATCAACGCCCTGCGGGAAGCCTGCCAACGTACCGGACAAGTTCACTTGAACGGTGCCATCGTGGCCACGACATGTGAACCGTGCCCGATGTGCATCGCCGCGCTGCATTGGGCCCGCGTGACAGTGGTCTATTTCGGCGCGGCGATCGGCGACGCGCGGCAAGCCGGCTTTAATGAACTGCAACTGCCCGCCCATGACGTGTTGCGTCGCGGCGGCAGCTGCGTGGAAGTGATCGGAAACATCCTCCCTGACGAATGCCGCCAACTCTTTCAACAGTGGTTGCAGCGCGACGGACACCAAAGCTACTGAGAAACGGGGAAGCAGCCAAAGGGACACCTACGTGGCTCGGGAATCCTTCCCCAGCACGATCCGCCAACCCCCTCAACAGCCCGCGCACAAAGCAGCACGCCCTCGGTTCCCATCCCGGCGTCTATTGATCCGTGGTCCGCTTTGCCATCAGGGGGTTGCTTCCTGGAAAAAACGGCTGGTGACGCGGGTGCGAATGCCACCACGCGGACTGAATTCAGCGACCAGCTTCAGGCGGCGTGGTTGCAGCACGGCGACTAAATCGTCCAAAATACGATTGGTGACGTTTTCGTAGAAAATCCCTTCGTTACGAAATTGCTGCAAATAGAGCTTCAGGCTCTTCAATTCCACGCAGCGCTGGTCGGGAATGTACGTCACCGTGAGCTGTCCAAAATCTGGTTGCCCCGTTTTGGGACAAACGGACGTGAATTCAGGGCAAATAATCTCAATCTTATAGTTTCGATCGGCATGCTGGTTTTCGAAGGTCTCCAAAATATCCCGAAAAGAACTGCTCATCCGCTAAAATCTCCCAGTGTCTGATTCTCCGCGGGGCCGAGCCCCGGGATGGGGAAAAACTTTAGGTCCTTGTAGCCCGTTTTGTTGCGCCTTGCGTCCTTGCCCGCGTCGAATCAAGGACCTCAGGGACTGAAAGGACCAAAGGGAACACGGTGGACGGGGCTCACGCGTGAAAAAAGCCGCGCGGCGTCTTCCGTTTCTTCATCCGTGGGTCCGTCCTGCCATCCGTGGGCCTATCATGGCACCTGGAGCA
>JBNJEM010000062.1:0-20354 GCA_051745935.1 Planctomycetota bacterium | reverse complement strand
ATTGATGCGCCCGATAGCCTCGTCGATTTCTTTCCGGTTCTTGAATCCGATGACAACGGCGTTAATCTCATCGTGAGCCATGGCGAAGCGAACGGAGTTCCTGCGATCCTTCGCGTCGACGAAGTCACCATTGCCAATAATCTTCATTCCGATCACGCCGCGCCCTTTGGCATTCATCGTCCGGATCTGTTCCATCACCGGCTTGATGTCGCCGCCTGGCTTGTTCCACGTTTGCGCGGGACCGTCGATGTGCTTGCCCTGCGGATTGACTCGCACCAAATGGACTTCCGGCCAGTCGGACGCCGCCGCGTCGCGCAAGGCCGGCAAGCTGTGACACGAAACCCCTTTGGCGCGAATCCACTTCCTCTCTTTTGCCTCGTCAAAACCGTCCATGATTCGCTTCCATTGGTCCGTCCAATCTTCCTTGACCATGCAGTGAATCAACATGCTGTCGACATAGTCGGTGTTGTACACCTGGCGGTGGTGATCGATGACCTTCAGCACATTTTCGGGCCGACCACCAATCTTCGACTGCAAAAAGAGTTCTTCCCGCGGCAGCTTTTTAATGGCTTCGCCAATCCATTCAAAAGTCTGATAGCCTTCGGAGCAGTCAATATAGGTCAAGCCACGATCGTAACCATAACGAATCAGATCGTTGAAAACCCGCTGCCCCAAAGCCTTTTGCACTCGCCCGCTCCGGCTTCCGGTGCCGAACCCAAGGCGGCTGATCTTGAGACCGGTCTCCCCCAACGGTACTTGGTCCGCGGCCGTACGGGCCGCCGGGACACTGGTGGCAGCCAGCGCGCTGGGGGCGAACAACCCAGCCGCCGAGAGTGAAGCCGCCCGCTTCAAAAAATCACGCCGCGAACGCACCAATTGTTCTTTATCCGTCTTCCGAGAGGTGATCCGCCGCGGCGGGCACGATGGTTTGGGATCTCGCATTGTATTTCGCTCCAGAACGTAGGACAGAAAGTATCGAGTTTGCCAGTGAGGGACCGACTGCGGGTCACCCCGGAAGCATTGCAAACCGTTGCTTCACGGTCCCGGCCCACTTCGGATGGTTAGCGTGTTACAAATAACCATTCCATTGTAACAGATTCGATTAACTCGTGCCGCAGCCGCCGGGAATCTGGCGGATTGCCGCGTCGCCGCCAGGATGGATGCGCGTGCCCGACGATCTTGGGCGTTAGTAGCACGGAGCATGATTGAAAAGACGGAAAATCAGACTGTCTGGTTCCGGCCCGCTGCCGACGAGTTCCGCCACGCCCGGATACTCCGACGCCTTCGCGCCGCCGGTGACCAGGTGGTATAGCGCCGTCAGCGTGTTCAGGTCAGGGCCTCCCTCGGCAACACCCTTCTGACCGCCTCTCGAACGCCTTGGGCCATCTTCACCGCCTCGGACGCTTCCCGCATATCGATGGGGTCCCAATCTCCCGGATAGCGAGCCTCAACCGAATAGCGATTTAGCGGCTGCACATGTTCCACGCGAAGACCCAGCCCGCGGTTGCCCGGGACGAGATTGAACAGCACCACCAGGTCATGTGTCCTCGAGAACGCGATGCCATGCTACACCAGCAGCGCCTTAAGATACTTCTCGGCGCACTGCTGGGAGTGAAAGCAGACGGTATCGGTCGGGCAGGCCTCCGTGAGCGTCAACACGTATTCCGCGTTGCGAAGGTCATGCTCGGCCTTCGCTACCCAACCGCGGATTGCAGCATGGCTCTCAGGCTGCTCGTTCATAGATCACCCTTCCTTCCCGCGCAGCCTCGCACACTATCGTGCCAATCAAATCCTTCTCCCGCTCGAATTGCTCGGGCGTCAGTACGATCAGATCGATGGGCATGGCACGGTCGGCCAAGGCCAGATCAATTTCATTGGCCTTCTGCCGGCGGGAACCCTCGACCGGCATTACGATGAGAAAGTCGAGGTCACTGTCACTTGTGGGCTGGCCCTTGGCGTAGGAGCCGAACAGAATGATCCTGTCGGGTTGAAAACGCGCCACGATCCGCTCCACCATTTCATCCAACGCTTCCTGAATCTCCGCTTGTGTCATTTCACCACTCTCCTATCTCGAGGGAAAAAGGGGTCAGAAAGAAGGAAAGGGAAGAAACCGGATCGCTTCCGTTTCAAGCCTGATCGCACCCACCCTCTTCGCTTAGGTCCTTTCGTCCCTGCGGCAGCAAGGCGAACGGCGCAACAATATGGATGGCAACGACTTGGAGTTTTTCCTCACCCCAGGCTGGGGTTGCATAAAGACGGCGTAGGACGGGTCTCCAGGCCCGTCTTTTACAGCGCATAAATGTCTTTTTGCGGTTGTTTGAAGATCTGACATTTCGTGAGATCCGCGGACACCAGATCAAGTACGATTTCGTACTTGAAAAGACGGGCCTGGAGACCCGTCCTACATATACTGTTTGCAACGTTAGGGTAAAGGATCGGGCACCATTGGGTTTGAAAGTTGGACGCTCGCCTTGGGTTGCGTTTTATCTGTCTCCGTTTGATTCCAGTCAGAAAAAGGGGAAGCCGTGAAGCAGCAGCAGGGCCCAAGATGAGCGCGACGCGGACGCCATCGAACTGCGTTAAGCCGACCCGCGGCTGGCAACGTAACCTCGCTCGCCTAACCCGAGTCATTCCGCGATGAACTCCTCCGTCCGCATGCCAAAAAAGGTCGCGAACCGCACGGCATTTGCTTTGCTGATGCCGCGTTTGCCGCGAAGGATCTCGTTGACGGTTGTGCGTGGCACGCGGGAACCGCGAGACAATTGGGTTTGTGTGAGTTGCCGCGCTTCGATCAATCCGGCAAGCCGATCGCGCGGGGACAAAACGGGATTCAAGTAGCCCTGTCGGATCTCGTACTGTTCGACAAGCGTCGCCAGCAGCTCCAGCAGATCCTCCTCGGCTCGGCTTCGACGGGCTTTCCGGATCAAACCGTCGATTTGCTTCAAGGTCCGCTGATAGCTTCGTGCCGATGTAATCGGACGAGGGACGAATTCCTGAAGCAACGCTTCGTAAGTTGTGGACATCATGCTTCCTCTGTTAGCAGCAGAAATCCTTCCAGTCATCCCGGTCGTATTCGGCGTGCGTCAGAAACTGCCGGACGTACAGCGTACCCTGCCGCGCGTCACCTGCGTAGTGAACGTTGCAGATCAGCCGCCGCGCGCCCGGTGCGTCGAAGACGAGACACCTGCCGACCTGGTCGGCCGAGGGATAATCCACCCGGACGTCGTGAAGGTTTCGCCAAACAGCTTGACTCGCCGTCCGCCACCAGTTGTCGAGCCATCTGCCACATTGAGGGTGGCGTCGTTTTCCTTGCTCAATTGCCGGTCGAGCGATGATGTGCATGGCTCCCTCTACGCCACTTTCCCCTACAATATAGTCACAAAATGTGACATCCGTCAAGAGAGAGAAGTGGACGGAAGCGGAAAAGGTGTCAGTAATCCCATTACTTCAATGGCCCAGCACCAACTCATTGTAAGCCGATTCGACCGTGTCGGCGTCGATTTGCTCCAGATGCCGCCCCGCCCCGGCCACCAGCGCCATCTCAGCTAAATTGCTCACTTGGCGCGGTACGCCTCGCGTTAGCTCGTGGAGGCGAGAAGCGGCATCCTCGGCAAACACGGGGCGAGTGGTACCGGCTCTTTGAAGGCTGCCGCGCAAGTAACTTATCGTGTCGTCCGGCGCCCAACATTCAAGCTCACTTCTCAGTTCGACGAGTTCCAGAATCCTGCGTCCCAAGCACGTCTCCGCTCGAGAATCCGCCGCCAACACGATGGTCAAGCTCGATTCAGCAGAAGGCTCATGCCGGACCAGACGCACCAGGTGAGTCAACACCTCGGGCGTCGCTTCATCCACGTCGTCGAGCAGAATGACGGTCGAGAGCCGCTGGTAACGATTCGCGGTCATGCAATCCGTGATGCTCTGCCATAGCTGGAACGATGCCTGACGCCGAGGGGGATGACACCCCAGCTGGGTGGCCAGCTCCCAGAGCATGGTGTAAGCATCAAGTGACAGTAGGTTGACCATCGCCACCGGCCCCCCATGCGTGCTCAACCGACGAGCTAGCACCTTCAACAACATGGTCTTCCCGCTGCCGGGCAACCCAACCACCAATCCCAACCGCCGCCGGTTCTCGATCAAGAACTCCAACCGGGCGAGCGCTTCTTCATGGCTCGGACTGCAATAGAAATGGCGAGCGTCCGTCTGGCCGCGAAAGGGCGATTCTTGCAATCCCCAATGTGTTTCATACATCCCTGCACATCCTTGCACTCAAACGCTAACGTCCTGGAACGGAGTGTTGGAGGCGGCTCATTCTCTCGCCTCCACCCCCAACGGCGCGTCGTCATTCTTTACCTAATCGGCATAACCCTGCGGTAAACTCAAATCGTATCCGGTCTCGGGCAAGAAATCGGGGGCTGACGGCCATCTGGCTTCCGCCATGATTGAAGCGTTGAACGGTCAGTTCCCACCAAGCGGGACATCGCGGGCGACACCGAAAACGGAAAGGCGGTATTCGCCGAGCCATCCCGGGTCACCAGCTCTGTCTCGCGCCGAGGCGATGCTCCTCGAAAATTGGGCAAACCGGGGCAGTTACGCCATTATGGGTAAAACCTTGCACGGTAACCGTTTACGGGCAAAAGACTGATATCCGCGGACGTTCGCATGTCCGTTGCACATATTGAGGAAAGGCTTTTCGAGATGCAAATGCCACGGGACCAGCCCGTGGCATCCATGCGGGCCTTGCGTGTCCAGGCCGTGTAGCGGCACCCGTGAACGGCTACCTTGCACGAAATGGCAAGAGGCCCACCGATGGCAGGACGGATCCACGGATGAAGAAAGAAAAGGAGCAAGCAGCAGACATTCCGGGTTGTCCCGCTGCTTACCCGTTTACCATCTTCCATTTTGGCCGTTGGCCGGTCACCGACGTCGTCCCCTTGGTCCTTTCGGTCCCTTTCGTCGCTGGTTCAACACCGGCAGGGTACAAGCCGCGAGGGCATACAGGCCGCTGACTTGGAGCCTTTCCCCGCCGTTGGCCCGCGCTGCATCCCCTCCGCGAGCGGCAGGGCTTTCGTCTTGCGTGACCCGGGATGCGAAAGTATGCTGCCGGGATCCACTTTGTCGAACAGCGGTTCGTTCGCCACAACCAGCGCCTCTGGATGTCGATATCAGATATGGGAAATCGCTTCTTCGCCGCGCCTCCGATCACCTCCGATCGTGCCACGCTAACGGGTGCGGAAGCCCATCATCTCCAGCATGTGATGCGCGCGACCGTGGGGGATGAAATCACCCTATTTGATGGAAAGGGCCGGGAGTTTTCAGGGCGTATTGCGTGCATCGGGCGGTCCGAGGTCGAGGTGGTCTTGACCGGTAGTCAAGCGGTAAGCCGGGAACCTGTTCGGAAAACGGTGATGGGCCTGGCTTTGCCCAAAGGCAATCGGCAGCGTTGGGTCATCGAGAAACTGACCGAATTGGGCGTCACGCGGGTGGTGCCCTTGAGAACCGCCCGCAGCGTGGCCCATCCCAATCAGGGTGCGTTAAAGAAGTTCGAGCGATTCGTTGTCGAAGCCTGCAAACAATGTGGTCGGAACCAGCTCATGGACGTTTCGACATTGACCTGTTTCGAAGATTTCCTGGCTTCGGCTCCGGATTCCGCCGTGAAATGGATTGCCGACCCTGAAGGGGAGCCGGCGCGCAATGGCGATGGGGATGAAACGAGCGCATATCTAGCAATCGGACCTGAAGGTGGATTCACGCGAGAGGAATGCCGGGAGGCGGAAGCGGCGGGTTGGCGGGCCGTTTCACTGGGACCCCGCGTTTTGCGAGTGGAAACCGCGGCCATCGTGTCGGCCACCGTGGCATCCAGTGATCTTCACGGCAATCAGAGGGGGCTCGAATAAGCGCGCGGTGCCTTCCGTACCGGCCAGCACATTCCCATTATCCCGCGTTTTCCGCGGATGTTGAACACCGATTCTGGCACAGCTGACCGAAGATCCCACATTTGTTCGGTCAAATTCAACGCTGCCGGTACCCCAGCCCGCTGTCATGTGCAAGACTTTTTTGAGCAGTTGGCGAAGCCGGATACGGATACAGCGGCGCGAACGGGAACGGCATGGCGGCAACCCATTCTTTCCGGCACGAGTCACCAGGCGCTGCCGCTCCGGGGCACGGTATGGTTTGTGCGAGGAGTGCCCCGCCGCGGCACCCCCCCGGAGCGTTCACCTTTCGCCAACGCGCCCACGAACCTGTCGTCTTCAATTCCGTTCATGTGTTTTCACGCCACTCGCGGCGAAAAGTCGAACATGATGATCTGGCTCCCCTTCCTTTTTTTGCCGACTCAGGTGGATCCCGCCATCGAGCACCGCTACTCCGAGACCGTATTTGAAACGAGTTTCGATCAAGCATGCGACACGAACTATGACAAATGGCCAGACAACTGGACCCGGCGGAAAGGCACGGGATTCCCCGAATACGTCAACATTCGAATTGACGATTCGGAATCGGCCGAATCGCGCTGCTTGCGCGTTGAACTGGATGGAGGCGGAGCCATCGCCTACAGTCCACCGATCGAAATCGACTCCCTTTTCAATTACGTCTTTCGGGGACAAATCAAGACCGAAGGCTTGACTCACAATGTGGCGTATTTCAGCCTATCTTTTTTGGATAGAGAACAAAGAAAGAAAGAAACGTATACGTCGGAGAAATTGACCACTGCCTCGGAGTGGCGGGACCTGGTTATTGGACCACTGATCCCGGAGGATCCAGACGTTGAACTCGCCGTGATCGGTTTGCACCTCGTTCCAACCATGCAATCGGATCTGACCGGCGCCGCCATGTTCGACAACATTCGTTTGGCGCGTTTACCCGACATGACACTTGAAACGGACCAGGCCGGTAATCTGTATCACGAGCCCGGTCCGGCACGAATTACCTGTACGGTATCGGGCATGCCGCGACCGGATGCGCCGGTGCGATTTGAACTCGTGGGGGTGAATGGCCAAACGCTGGCACGCGACGAATTGAAGCTGTCCAAGTACTCTCAATTCGACGGTTTTTCGGCCCTCGACGCTCGTTTGTCCTCGGACCATACGCTGCTGTCCTCGGACCATACGCTCCCCTTCCATGACCATTCAGGCTACGTGGGACGGGTCACTTGGTGCCCACGGCTTCCCGGCCACGGATTCTTTACCGTCCGTGCTTCACTGGGCAACGACGACAAAGCGACATTGCAACGCACCGCGCCGTTGGTGGTTTTGGAGAACCCGGACAAGCAGCGAAAGGGCGAGTTCGGGTGGTCGATACCCCGGCACGACTCCGAGCTTTCCGATGACGCGTTGGTCTCGCTATTGCAGGCCGCGAATGCTAGTTGGGTCAAATACCCTATCTGGTACGATCCCCGGGACGCGGAGGGTGAAAGCCAACGTCTTGCCGATTTGGCGGATCGGTTCAGTGACACGGACATTGAAATGGTTGGCGTACTTGACACTCCGTCCGAGCAAGCCCGAAAGGCTCTTTGGAAGAAGGAACGCCTAACCGCCGCCGAAGCAGTCTTGGAAGCCGACATGTGGCGGTCGACGATCGATAAGCTTCTGGCAAAGTTCTCATTGAAGATCCAGTGGTGGCAACTGGGCGCGGATGGAAACGAAAGTTTCGTCGACTATCATGGTCTCACCCCCAAGCTTTCAAGACTTCGTTCGCACTTGAGGAGATTTGGACAACGGGTACGGCTCGGAGTAGCCTGGCAGTGGATGCACGACGTACCCGAGTGCTCGGCGCCCCCGTGGGACTTTCTGGCCATGACTGAATCGCCTCCGTTTACCCATGAGGAACTTTCCACCCATGCCACGCATTCGGAGATGGAAAACGTGCCGCATTGGGTCACGCTGCGTCCCTTGCCCCGCGACACGTACGATACCCACAGCCGTGCTCGCGACCTGATCCTGAGAATGATCACGGCAAAGGTTAACGGCGTGGACGCGATTTTCGCCGGCGACGTGCTTAATCCATCACACGGACTGGTCAACACGGACGGAACCCCCAATGAGCTTTTTCCGCCCTGGTGCATTGCCTCGAGAATGCTGAGCGGCGCTGAATACATGGGCAGCTTACAGCTTCCCCACGGCAGTCCCAATCATGTCTTCGCTCGTGATGGTAAAGCGATACTGGCTGTCTGGAATCAAGACGCGGTGACGGAATCGATCTACCTGGGGGAAGACGTGGTTCAAATCGACCCTTGGGGGCGACAAACGGCCCTCGCGAACGCCGGCGAATCCTCCAGCAACCAATCGCAAGACGTGGCGGTCGGACCCCTTCCCACTTTCGTTAAAGGGCTTAATCTCGCTGTCGCGCGGTGGCGTCTAAACGTCACGTTCGACCCTGACCGGTTGGACAGCAAGTTCGGGCACGTCCAATCGTCGAACTACCGGTTCAAGAACACGTTTGATCAAAGTGTGCGAGGGACAATGAAACTGCAGGTGCCGGATGTATGGGACGCGCGTAATTCGTACTTGCGTTTCAAACTAGGAAACGATAAAGAACTTCAACGCGACTTTGACGTGCTGCTGCAGACCAATGCGAGCAGCGGACCACAACCAGTCTCGCTTGTTTTCAACGTCTTTGCCGATCGTGAATATGAATTCAAGGTTCATCGCACCATCCATGTGGGCATGGCGGATCTCGCAGCCAAGCTTGACACGTGGCTTGACAGAGACGGGAAGCTCATCGTGAAGCAACATCTGATCAACCAAACAGATCAGCGACTCGATTTCAACTGCTATCTGTTCATTCCAGGACGCCGCCGCATGCGGATGCAAGTGTTCGATATTGGCCCGGGCCAGGTGACACAGACCTACACGTTGCGTAATGGAAAAGAGCTATTGGGAGAATCGCTCTGGCTGCGCGTGGAAGAGTTGAAGGGCAAGCGGCTTTACAACTATCACGTCGAAGTTCAACCCTGAACGGGATCCGTCGCACATTCCGCCTCTACATCCGAGGCCTGGAGGAGAAACGGGAGCCCCGGAGCTCATGCCGGCCGCCGAGTCTCCATCGCGCCAGCGCCCCCTACATAAGGTGGAATGCCACCAGCTCCCGATACCTACCCAGCGGGGATGGGCTGGCAGCGAAGAAGCTCCCGGTGCCCCCCATTCGAATCGGTTGCGGCCGCCTGTTTCGCGCCACAATCTTCGCGCGGCCCGTGTTTTTTTTGGTTTTATGCCCGTTTAGCGCGAATTGCAGGTCAATGTTGAGTATACTGCGCGGCGTGGATCTAGACGCTGTCGGTTAGTTCCCGCTCTTCGAATGATCATCATCTTATCGGATCGTTATTTAGCATGAATTGTCCATTGTCCCTGAAGGGATTGCGTACGGGCGCGCGATGCCTTGCAGTGATCTCATCACTGTTTGTCCTCTGGCACCCGGCAACCGCGCAGGCTGATGTCGTGGTTTTGGCGAACCGAGGTGGCGAGCAAGTCTCCGCCCGCTTGGTGTTGAACGACAATGAAAACCGAATAACGATCCCAGCGGGCCAACAGGTGGTCATGCGCGTCCGGGATGGTTGCAAGTTGCTTTACGAAAGGGATAACGAACTCGTCCGGTACCGCCTTGATGCGAATTCCGCGTACTTCTTCTCGCGGACCAAACAAGGCACGCTGAACTTGCGGAGGGTCGATTTGAACGGACAGAAGCCCTTGGACGTCCGGTCATCCGACCGCTTAGCGGTGACGAACCATGTGGCTGAGTTGCCCGTCAAGGTGTTGGTGGATAATCGGGATCCCAGACCACGCAAAGTCTGGGAACCCCTGTTGCGAAAGCGAATTCAACGGGTCTCGCGGATTCTGCAGCGCCACTGCCGATTACGCCTGGAAATCGTAGCGGTCGATACTTGGAATTCGGGCAGCGATTCCGTGGACTTCAAGCACAGCTTGGCGGATTTTCGCGCCCAGACCGACCCTCACCCTGCTTGTTTGGCCATTGGGTTCACGGGACGATACGAGAAGAAGAAGCGCGTGCATCTGGGCGTGACCCACGGGATGCTCCAGTCCCATGTTTTGATCCGAGAATGGGCGGCCTCCATGACGGAACCGGAACGGACGGAAGTGCTTTTGCATGAGATTGGCCATTATCTTGGCGCCGTGCATAGCATGGACAAGACCAGTGTCATGCGGCCGGTACTGGCGGACGACCAGGCCATCCACCGATCTTTTCGCATTGGCTTTGATCCCGTGAACACGCTGATCATCAATTTGGTATCGGACGAAATTCGCTCGGGAAGGGGCGATTCCGTGGCCAATCTCTCGCCCGCCGCGCGCGGCCGGCTGAAGCAAATCTACGAGGCTTTGTCGACGTCGCTCCCCAAGGACAAATCCGTTCGGCAATTCCTGTTTCAGTTGGAAATCGGAGCGGATACGTCGCTGTCCCGGGCCACGCAACGCGTGGTTCGAGGGGTGCGTCGCGCGGCGCGATCACGGCAACTGGACGTTCATGGACCGTCCACGCAAATCTCGGAGGATGAATTGACTGAGTTTTACATTCGCCGAGCGGCACGAGCGGCCATCAAGTTGCCCGAGGAAACAGCCCCTTCGGCCTTCTTGTTGGGGCTGGGAATCGCCATGGATGATTCCGACATACTCTTGAGCAACCCCATTACGGCTGAGTTCTGCCGAAAAGTGGAATCCAGGACGGACCGGCGTGAGCGCCAGCGAACATTGGGAGCACCGACCTTGCTAGGCCGCCGAGATCTGGCCCGACATTTCTTTCTGTCCGCCTACTTGACAGTGGCCGTGGGCGCGGAGGCAGCCGAATCCGCCGGACTCGCCAAGGAACTGGCGGACTCGCGATCGCGAAGTGGCTTCAGTTATCGCGACCTAGCGGCAAACGCCGCCGGAATCAGATTCGCGGAACAGGTACTGGACGGTACGTTGCTATTGTCGGAACTCGCCGACGATCTCGCTGCCAGGGACCTGATGCCCAAGGTGTCGGATTTGCCCGAAGGGGTGCGGTGGCAAGACATTGGTTCGGAGCGAAAGCCCCCAAATGAAACCGGCACGGGACACTACCGCACTCTTATTCGCCAGCGTCTACGGAAACTTTCGCAACAGCGAATGGAATCAAGCGAGGCCGCGTCCAAATAGCAAAACGGGCTGGTCCTTGGGCAACCAACGGCCCGGCGCGCGAAGGTCACCCAGCCGAAACCAGAACCAATGTCGTTGTTCAAGATGTGCAACGGGCACGCGGATATCAGTCTCTTGCCCGTGAACGGTTATTCCGGGTGTTCGCGCGCCGACAACAAGCGAGCGGGAAGTAGTCAACCGGCCGCCGCGCGTGTATGATCCAGAGTTGAGCCGGCTGCATGATCGACGGTGGGAGGCGCCCTAGCCGTCCGACGTTGGAGCCTTGCGACGACGCTTCCGACACGCCGTTGCTGCCGGGCGCCAGCCGCCGTTCGCTGGAAAAGTTCGTCATGATTCAAGCTCGTGGGCAAGCATGCTTTGGCCTGGCGATTGAACCAACGCGTATCGTGGGTAGTCCGCGACAACGACTCGGCTATTCTGCTTCAGGCGGATGAATCGATAGAATGGTTTGACATGTTTCAGCACAGCTCGGGGGAACCTGCATGACGACCACCCTATCCATCTCATTCTTCTTGATCGGCGGCCTGGCATGCCTGACGATAGGCGCCGAGATATTGCTGAAAGGCGCCTCGCGTTTGGCCGTCGCATGGGGAATTACACCGCTGGTCGTCGGCATGACGGTCGTGGCCTATGGAACCAGCGCGCCAGAGGTCGCGGTGACCGTACAAGCAATGTATTCCGACCCGCCCCAGCCGGATCTGGCCATTGGCAATGTGGTGGGCAGCAATATTTCCAATATCCTGCTCGTCCTGGGAATCGCCTCGCTAGTGGCTCCGCTGCTGGTTTCCAGGTCGCTGGTGCGATTCACGGTTCCGATCATGATCGCGGCGGCGGGATTGGTGTGGGGCATGAGTCTGGATGGCGAGATCGGAAAACTTGAAGGGATCGGCTTGTTGAGCGGCGCCGTGTTGTTTTCGGTGATCTCCGTTCTCCGCAGCCGGGCCAGGACCGCTGCCGTGGCACGGGAATACCCAGGTGATCTTCCACCTCCCGCGACTCGAACCACGCGCATGACGGTCCTTAATCTGGTGGCCATCGTTGCCGGGTTGGCCTTACTCGTGTTGGGATCCCGGTGGCTTGTGGAAGGGGCCACTCAAATCGCTCGGCTACTGAATGTCAGCGAACTGATCGTCGGTTTGACCATCGTCGCGGTGGGCACGTCACTCCCTGAAATCGCCACGTCCTTGCTGGCCAGCATTCGAAATCAGCGGGACATTGCAGTGGGAAACGTGGTGGGCAGCAATATTTTCAATCTCCTGCTGGTGCTCGGATTGTGCGCGACGGTTTCGCCACAACCGGTTCTCGTGCAAGCCTCCGCCCTGCGGTTTGACATTCCGATCATGTTCGCCGTGTCCCTCGCCGCCTGGCCCATCTTCTACACCGAGTGGACAATCGAGCGTTGGGAGGGTTTCGCGTTTCTGGTGTTTTACGTGGCGTACACCATGTTTCTTTATTTGAAAGCCACCGAGCACAGTGCCTTGGACCAGTACACGACCGCGATGGTCTATTTTATTCTTCCGATCGCGGGTCTCGTATTGATCATCTTCGTGTTCCAGCACTGGCGGACCAACACGCCGCATCCCGACCATGCGGCGGATCCTGCGAACGAGAATCGAAAGACGGGCGAGTAATGGGCAGCCGTTCACGGGTGCCGCTACACGGCCTGGACACAGGAGCCCGTGGCATTCGCGCCTGGAAAAGCCTTCCTTCAACGGATGTTCCAGCCCTATTCTAGCGTGGGTTGTTTGGTTCCAACCGGTTAGCGTGTTTCACGGGCGGAAACGTAGCCACTGAATATTTTGGATAAAATGCGATATTCTTGTCTTGCGTGTTTTGGTCCAGAAATGACAGTTGACAAAAAGATGGGACACAAAAAAATGTCCGCCGCGATGCCGTCACAATCACATGAGAATGAATATAATCCAACACGGATTGCAAGATCGGGGGACGTTATCCCAAAACCGCAGCCAAGTGTTCAGGGGCTGCTGGATGCCGCCGGCGCGACCCTACCCAAGTCCATGGTCGACCGAGGCGTCCAAGTGTCCACTAGAGAGAAGCGCACGGAACAACGCAAACCCCATTGATATGAAACCACTTAGTAGTCGTTCAGAAATAAGTTGTCCGTTTGAGAGTCGCAAGAGCCTGAATTTGCGGGGAAACGGACGGAATTGCGAAGGGAAACGGACAAGTTATTTCTTTACAGCTCCTTAAGGGCCGTTCTCTTGTCAGAATCTACTGGAAGATCCGCTAGAGGGCGTTCCAAGGATGTTGATTGGATGTCCGGCTTGGCCCGTCCCTCGTATTGGAAGGAACCGGACCCTGAGTCCTCCCACGCTGCTCATGGGGCCTCATCCACATCCCTGACATCAAGGAGGTACCAACTGCTTATGCCCTGCTTGAACTGAACTTCGCGGCGCATAACGAGATCCATCTTCAGCTCTCTCGGTTCGCCATTTTCCTGATAGCGAGCGACGTAGCGCAACACGACGTCGTCGTGGGAGGCGGTAGGTTGATAACCGGTCTGCCCCACGAACTCGATCGTCGCCCGGGGCGCGACTTCGACGAGTGTTTTCAAAGGATCGCTGCTATAGAACCCCTCCAATTCCTCTTGTAGGGGTTCTTGCTCCCTGTAGTGTTGATCCAAGGAGACCCCCGCGCCAGCCCGACCGACCTGGGGAAGGTGCAATTGATGGGCTTCCCGCAGCTTGTTCTCCTGGATCCGTTCGAGCCATAGGTTGGCGTATCGGCGGGCGTGTTTGGACACCCACCGCTGCCGCGACACATACCGGCTGACGGTGAGGGAGCCAAAAAGAATGGCCAGGAACATACCGGCTAAAGCGGCTTTCCGGCCGAGTTTTTCAGGGGACCGGGCGAGCGTGAAGAGGGAAATGGGGCCGAGGAGGACGGCCAGGATCGGCAAGCTCCAAAACATGGCATGGAAGCAAGCCAGAAAACTCAAAAGCCCGAAGGCCAGCGTGATCAAAGCGAGCGCCTGCGGTTGCCCGTGGAACTCAATGTCCGGATCCGGGTCATACGGCGGACGGTCGCGAGTTTCAGTGGATGTTTGCGTCATGGTCATATCTATATCAACGTGCGACGCGGTAGCTTGGTTCATCCTCGAAATTCTTGCGTCGCTGGTAATACTTCAAAATGAAACGGCTCTCCGGGTCAAACACGCGCACGTTCCGTTCTTCATCCTCCGGCCGCGGCGACAAATGCTCCGGGTTCGATTCCCCCCGGGAGAAGGCGCCCATCGAGCGGCTTTGGATGAATCCCAGCCATTGCCGCCCGGGAGCCATGCCCAAGAAGTTGCCGGACGTGGGGGTCTGCTGAAAACCAAGAGGATGCGCGCTCAGGGGCGCCGTATGGAGTGACACGCAAACGAACCCCACGAACAACCAGGCGATCCAGATGGCCAGCACGCTGCGGCCCACCGTTTCCGTCCAAAAGTCGAACACCACTCGATGTCGCGACAACATATCCGTCATCAGCCGCAGCAGGCCGAAAGAGAGGGCGAAGAGGCCCCAGAGCACCAGGAAATCGACCAGGTAGGTATAGGACCGATCCTGGGAATCGATCATATCGGCCAGGGGCTCGAAATAATTGAAGGCCACCATGACGGCCAGAAACAGATTGATCAGCGTGACCACGCTATTCCACAGACCCTGGAACCACATCACCGCGGCCACGATCAAGAAAATGACAAGTAGAACGAGAGTGAGCATGGGACGCTTCCTATTGCTTCAACACGCGTTGCAGTTCACTGACGGCTGTCACGCCACGAGCGACCAGCAGCACCCCTTCTTCCTGGAGGGTGCGATTTCCGGCTTTGCGAGACAGCTGGCGGAGCACGTCCAAGCGAGGCTTTTTCCGTATCGCCTGCCGCATTTCATCCGAAACCTTGATCAACTCGAAAATCCCCGTTCGGCCCTTGTAGCCCAATCCACCGCAGTCAGGACAGACTTCCGGCTCCCCTTTGCGCTTCTTCGAGCCCGGTGGCGGAGGCTGGTACTCCTTGAACAGCACTTCCACCCGCCCCTTTGGAATCCCCAGCTTTTGCAACAGTTGGGGGGAGGGTTCGTACGCTTGACGACAGGTTTCACACAGCACGCGAATCAACCGCTGATTAAGCACGACGGTTAAGCACTCGGCGAATTTCTCCACGTCTCGGGGCTTCAGCGCTAACACGCGCAAGATGGCTTCCGCGCCTTCCTTGGCCCGCACGCTGGAGGCAACGAGCTTGTTCTGTGTCAAGGCATAGTTGCACATGGTGTCCACGGCCGTGCCGGTGACGAAGTCGGGCAACACCACCGCGTCGGGTTCCCGTAGCAAGATGCCGCGGAGCACATCGTCCGGCGTTTGCCCGGCGGGCCCGTCAAACGTGGCCACTTCGACGTTCTCCACGTGGGTGAAAGGCTTGGCCTTGTCCTCCACGGCCGTGAAATCGCGAAGATAGCGATCGGTGGCGGTCAGGCCCACGTTCCAGCTGGTCTGCAGACCGCCGTTGGGCAGCGCGCTGAAAAGCACCAGGCCCTGTTCATCCCCCAACGCGCCTTTCAGGTCATCCCGCATCTTTTCGCGCATGCCCAGTGAATCCAGGGACGTGAACGGTGATTTGTCGGGGATCAATTCGACAATGGCCCGTTCCCCGGTTTTGGTTCCCTGACTAAGCAATTGCAGGGTGTACTTGTTTCCACCATACTTGACCCTGAATTCCCCCTGCTGCCGCGCTCGACGTTCCTCCATCTTCAACGCGCAAATCTTTTTCATCACGGCCAGCATCACGTCGCCGGCCTCCCGCTCTCGCGGCTCCACCTTATGCCATACCCCATCGATTTCATACTGTAGCCCCACCGCTTCCTGGGTGTAGTCCAACATCACGCGGTCCGCGCGACGGGCCACGGCATCCGCGATCAGCTCTTTGACCAACACGTACCCCGGCGATTGGCGCGCCATGATCAAATTCGCCTGGTTTTCCGTCTCCGTGCCCCCACAGGCGGTCAATTGAACAGCCGGCCCCTGCTCGCGGACCGACAAGTTGTCCCTCTGTTTCTTCTTGCCACTGGCCAGCGACGCAAACCAGCGCTTCAGGTGCGCCGGGGTCATGACCCGCTGATCTTGGGGCACCCGACCGTTGCGCATCAGAACGTACGTGGCCAAGGGCGCCGCGTAAGCGACGATCAGCAACGTGATTCCAATCGCGAAAATCGGAACCGTCAGTGCGATTAGAAATCCAACCAGAAAGCTGAATACGACGATCGGGTTCCAGACACGCGGAGGAAGACCAATACTGTCTCCCGTCTCCAGGCTGTCGCGATTGAGCCAGTCAGCGGCATGCACCCACAATAGAACCAGAATCCAGCAACTCAGCAGTTTGTACCAAGCCAAATAGCCACCTGGACCCCGTCCAGGTAGCTGGTCACTGGGATAACTCGGCCACTCCTGCGCTGAAGCCGTGTCACCGGTCAGCAGCAGAAACAGCAGGGTGATCAATAAGAGGAACGTCGTGCGAGACATTTACAAAATTCCAGGCTGCGAAACGTTGATGCCCTTAAGCGCCATCTTCAAAGCTTCCCGATTGGGCGCCACTTCAAACGCGGTCGGCCGGTCGATCAGTTCCTCATCCACCAACTGCTTGAGACTCATGGTGAAATCCTGCATCCCCTCCTCGGCCCCCATCCGAATGGCGTCGGGAAGCTTCTCATCATTGGCATCCAACAAGAGTTTCCGAATGGTGGGCGTTAACAGCATGATTTCCACCGTGGGAACCCGCCCCACGCCGGATTTAATCGAGGGAAGCAACTTCTGCGCGACAATGCCTTTCATGTTGAACGCAATCGTGCTCCGGATCGCGCTATGCATTTCCTCCGGGAACAAATCCAGAATTCGGCCGATGGTGGTGGCGGCGGTGGACGCGTGGATGGTTCCGAAAACCAAGTGCCCCGTCTCCGCCGCGTGAATCGCCGTCATGAACGTTTCCTGGTCGCGCATCTCCCCCACCAGCATGATGTCCGGATCTTCCCGCACCGCGTGCTTCATTCCCACCGCGAAGTCCACCACGTCCTCGCCAATCTCGCGCTGGTTGACCAGACACTTGTCCTCCTTGTAGACGAATTCGATCGGATCCTCCAACGTCAAAATGTGCTTGCTGTAGTGAGCATTGATCCAGTTGAGCATCGACGCAATCGTGGTGGTCTTGCCCGATCCCGTCACGCCCGCCAACAGAATCATGCCTTGGTCGAACTTGCACAACTCTTCCATCATCGGCGGCAGATTCAAACCGGAAAAGTCGGGAATCCAATTGCTTACCCGACGAGCCACCAGGCCGATCTTGCCCATCTGCGTCAACATGTTGACGCGAAATCGCCACATCTCGCCATCCACATCCACTGCGTGGGCGAAATCGGTGCCGCCCTGCTTGTCAAAAATCGCTCGATGTCGCTTGTTCATCATCGGAAACAATAAGCGACACATCTCCTCCAAATCAATCGGACCGCGATTCAGTTGTTTGAGCTTGCCATGCACGCGAACGATCGGTGGTTGATCGACCTTCATGTGCAAATCGCTGCCCTCCAACTTCACCAAAGCTCGAAAGTACTTGTCCACTTCGAGCTCCTGCCGCGTCGCCAAAAACCGATCTTCAAGATCGCCAACCTCGACTTCACTTTCCTTGCCGTTTCCGTGAAACAACTCACCCGAGTCCGCTAGCGACATATCCTCTCTCCCTGCAACCGAACTGAAACACCCCGTTGAAACATAACTTGTTTTGTCTCGCGAATGCTGTATTCTCCAAAATGAAAAATGCTCGCCGCCAACGCCGCGTCCGCGCGACCAAGCAGAATGGCGTCGGCCAAGTGTGCCGGACAACCCGCTCCACCACTGGCCACCACCGGCACCGAAACCGCCCGACTGACCGCCGCCGTCATCTCTAAATCAAACCCATCCTTCGTCCCATCACAATCCATACTGGTCAACACGATTTCCCCCGCCCCCAGCCGCTCAACGTCACGCGCCCACGAAATCGCTTCCAGGCCAGTCGGGGTGCGGCCCCCGTTAATGTGAACCTCCCACACTTCCCCACCATCACGAAAAACCCGCTTCGGATCAATGTTCACCACGATGCACTGACGACCAAACCGCCGCGCCGCCTCCGCCACGAACGCCGGATCCCGGCAGGCCGCCGAGTTGATCGATACCTTGTCACTTCCAGCCTTGAGCAGGGCCCGAATGTCTTCAACCGTGCGCACCCCCCCGCCAACCGTCAACGGCATCATCACCTGCTCGGCCGCGCGCCGAACCACCTCCAGTATAATGTCCCGCTTTTCGTGACTCGCCGTGATGTCCAAAAACACTAACTCATCCGCCCCCTCCTCCTCATACCGCGCGGCCACCTCCACCGGATCTCCCGCGTCGCGCAAGTTGATGAAGTTCGTCCCCTTGACCACGCGGCCTTGGTCCACGTCCAGACAGGGAATCACACGGTGGGCAAGCATGGGCGGCAACCCGCAAAGGAACACAACCAGCGCTCGAGTCTCCGAGAAGGAATTTCTCCGAGAAGGAATCTGGCTTAACCCGTCGCCAAGCTCAACGTTAGCGCCAGCTCAGCTATACTTCAGGCAGTCGGATTTGTCCGGGTGGAACGCGGCCCGACGCAAGCCGTCCTCTCGTTGCTCGGGCTCGCGACGGACAAAGTCATCCGCAACCGGTATAAAAACTCCACTCTAAGCAGTAGAGTGCACCCTGTCGAGGGTTCGTGCCGCAGCCAAGGACCGATGTACGCGCATCGCTCTACCCTTCGCCTTCCAGCACCCCATCGGCCCCGCCCACCGAAAAGCCCCCCCGTGTTTTGTCACGGCCAAGAATTCGGCGGGCACCGGCTCCGTCCATGCCCTTTTTTCCCACTCCGCGCCAGTACATGGGCGAACCCCGCGGCAACCAACTTGAAGTCGGCCGGGCCAAGATTGCCACGCCGGCACCGAATACGCCGCAGCGGCGAGCTCCGTCATGTAACCGGCGCTCATCACGCCATCATGAAACCGAAACAGCCCCGGCCCCACTCGCGCCAACTACTACGACCCCGTGTCCATCGATGAGCAGCCCAAAACCCTCTTGCTAGTGAAGGTCGCTTATGTCCGAAAAACTTGAAATGACCTGTCCCCACTGCTCCCAGCAGCTGCGAGTCTCCGGCGCCGCCACCGGAAAACAAGTTCGCTGCCCCCAATGCCATGGGATTGCACGAGTTCCAACGGGGGGTAACGCCCCGCCACCGGAAGCTACGCTCTGGCACGTCCGAACCGAAAACGGAAAGACCTACGGGCCTGTTTCGTACGCCGAACTCCAACAATGGCGTTATGAAGGGCGAATTCACAGCCACTGCCAAATTGCCCCCGAAAACGAAGCACACTGGGTCTGGGCCCCGGAAATGTTTCCGGAACTGGCGCCGGGAAACGCCGCCACCTCGAATGCCTATCACGCTCCCGTCCACGACGCGCCCCCTCCGGTCAGCGAAAAATCTCGCTTGGTGGCCGGGCTTCTCGGCTTGCTCATGCCGTTGGTCGGGCTCTACGGGATCCACCGTTTGTATACAGGACACATCGGATTGGGCATTCTCATGTTCATCACGTTCGGCGGCTGTGGAATTTGGCAGCTGATTGATGTCATTTTGGTCTTTGCCGGCTCGGTGACCGACGCCGATGGCCGCCCTTTGCGCGATTAGGGCCTTGGTCATAACTTGGTCCGCGCGAGACCAAAGGAGGGGTATTTGTTCACTCCATGGGCGCCTAAGAAGGGTCCGCCATTTTACCCTATTGAAGCCCCAAACCTGGACTTTTCCAAGATCAATTCATGCCGACACTGCGAGCATCCGACGAACTGACGACCGAGGCCGTATTCGCGGTCAACTGAATTCGCGCGGGCCCCAAAATCGACCATCTTCGCACCGCGCGAATGAAGCAGACCCCGAATGTGCGTGTTCGGACTTCGGCCGCTTACTGGACGCCTGCGTACACTTCCCCCCGTATTCGCGGTCAACTGAATTCGCGCGGGCCCCAAAATCGACCATCTTCGCACCGCGCGAATGAAGCAGACCCCGAATGTGGGCTGATGAAAAACCCGAAAATCGGACAAAATAGAACAAATGGGTTGTCCCGAGTTTGTCGCGCGTGCTTGATTGAAGAGTGGAAGATTTCGCGACCAGGGCACGACGATGATCGCTGGTGCTTTAGATATCAT
>JBNJEM010000061.1:0-20432 GCA_051745935.1 Planctomycetota bacterium | reverse complement strand
GAGATGCCCCGGGCTGGTCCCGGGGAGTTTCACGTTTTTCGCTAATGGGTGGCCCCCTCATTGTTTTCCCGGTTTCGGTCCGTGGCGGCCTCAGCCGCCACGGACCGAAACCGGGAAGGGGCGCACGCAACCGCGTTATGTAGCAAGGAACGTAATAATCCCTCGGACAAGCCGAGGGCATTGGGCCGACGCCCAGCAGCCCCGATCATGCGACAATTATTGATTTTGCGATGCTTGGTCGGACTCGCGGCGGAGAACGTCATCCGCGACCGGTATAATCTTCCTGTCGTTCCTTACCGTGCAAGGTGTGAGCTGATGGAAGGCGACATGCGCGCCGTGGAGCCGGCGGAGTGGACTGGCGGCAATCAGTTTCTGGAAATCCTGGACGGTTTCAACGGTCGGTTCGACAGGAAGATTTCGCGACAGGAAAATCGGGTTTTAAGGAAAGATCAACTTCAACCTGCGATGGCCGGCACGGAGGCGATTGAAGGCGGTAACGGGCAAGCAGCGGGAGAACGCGGAATATCTGATTACCCCTGTTCTTCATCCGTGGGTTCGTCCTGCCATCCGTGTGCCCACCGTGGCATCAGGAACACCGCTGGCGATAGTCACGGCGCGGGTGGCACGGCCTTCGGCTTCCGGAGCGAAGACGCGCGACAAATGCCAAGAAGCCATAAGAAAACCCGTCAGGTTTCCTTTCATCCAGGAAATCTTGGGGGCGGGAACCGCTAATCGGCACAGGGCAAAATGACATCGTCCAACCAGAATCGCTTCAGTTTTCGCACCAACACCAGAAACTTGTCGAAGTCCACTGGTTTGACAATGTAGCCATCCACGTTCATCGTGTCACATTGTACCCGGTCCTCCTCTGCCTCGGACGCCGTCATGATGACCACGGGGATATCCCTAAGCGCCTCATTCGCCTTGACTTCACTGAGTACTTCGAGGCCATTTTTCTTGGGGAGCCTGAGGTCCAGCAAGATGAGATCGGGCCGTGGCGCTTGTGCGAACCGCCCTTCCCGAAACAGGAATTGCACGGCCTCTTCACCGTCTCGGACCAATGTCAGACGATGACGAAAATCACCCTTGCGAAGCGCGCCGATTGTCAGGCGAGCATCCATAAGCCCATCTTCGATGAGCAGGATTTCCATCGGTCGCCCGATTGCCGGTTGGTGGCTCATACGCTTTCGCCTCGTGCCATTCCCCATGACCAATCAGAATCGTGTTGGCTCCGACTTCAGCCTGTCCAGCCGGACACGTTTTCCGCAACAACGAACTCCGTTTGGATTGAAAGTGGGAGCCGCCGGGGCCTTCGAAAACACGCCCGCGTCCGCGGCATCTCACACCTGGCGAAGATCAGGTTCCCATCCCGATCCGCCAATCGCCCGCTTGGAGAATTAGCTCATTCTCGCGTTTTTCGTGCTGTAGAAACCGGGTGTAGTAGACTCGAAAACGCTTGACCACGCGAGCGCTGTTTTGGGAAAGCAACCGTTGACGATAGAGGTCATCCACTTCGTCAACCAGATCGCGCAGTAACATGAAGAGCGTCTGGTGTTCTTCCCGCAGTTCACCCGCGATCGCGTTCAACTCCGGAGGCACATGGACGGGATCTTCACAATAACCGTAGGCCTCTTCCAAGGCGAAGTGCATGCCCAGGTGGTCCCGCAACTCCGATAACACCTCCACCACGCGCCGTCCATGATGCCGAACCTGCCGCGGCGTGCCGCACAACGAATTCGCCCGGTGCAGCAACTCCCACAACTGCTCGTCGACTTCCTTGATTTCCTGCAAGAATGCCGCGTTGACCGTGACCGTTGCCGTCTTGTTCTCGACAGTCATAACGGAACTCCACTTTACCTCGCCGTTGCCGACACCCCCATTCCCAACTCGCCCGTTCCTCCGTCGCCATCGCGGCATGGCCGCCCCGTCGCTGCATCACCTGCCTAATCCCAGCGCCACGCGAAGCGTTGCCCGACGCCGCTCGTCGCGCCGCCGCTGGCCATCGGACCGGGCCCGCCCTTGCGCCTCTCCTTGCTATTTTCACCCTAAACCACCGCTTGGCCATCGTCAAGTTCCGCCGGGGCATTCACCCGTCCCGGCCGGGGATCCAAAGTCGAAGATCCAACACGCGGCCTGGTCTTTGAGGCCTCCGAAAACCGTAACACTTTAGCCGTCTGAAGTAGAATCCTAGCTTCGTGACCACAAATCCCTTATGACGTACCCTGTTTAACCGCAAGGCCAGAGTCCGCTCACCCGCGCGTTGGACCGGCAAGGATCCATGACGGCGGACGGCGGCCTGCGCGCTCCACAGGGCCGTTGTCCAACCCTCATTGCCTGGAAGAGCCTTACTTCAGTTCGCTAAAAAGTTACCGAAAATCACGAAAAGGCCGGAACATGGTTCAGTTGAACAACGAGTATTTCGCGATGCAGCGGAGTGCTGAAATGCCGTCGCGCCAACCAATTTTCTTGCCCTGCGCGTACGATCGGCGTGTATAGCGAATGGGACGTTCATGAAAGCGGGCCCCCGGCTGCTTCAGCAACTTGAATGTGAGTTCGATTTCGATGCCAAATCGGTTTTCGCGAAGCGTCGGCACGATGTCTCGGATCAGTTCAGTGCGGAACATCTTGTAGCAGGTTTCGACATCGCTGAACTTATAGCCGGAAGCGAGCATCGCGCAAAACGTAATCAGTTGATTGCCTGCCTGATGCCACCAGGGCGAGACGGCGCGATCATTGTGGTTGAACCGGCTGCCGTACACCACGTCGGCCTCCCCTTCCACGATGGGCTGCAGAAGCAGGCGGAAATCGCTCGGATCATATTCCATGTCCGCGTCCTGGATGACCGTGACATCTCCCCGCGCTGCCGCCAGTCCCGATTTCAATGCCGCCCCCTTGCCATGGTTCCTGGTATGATAAACCACTTTGCAGTCAGGCATTTCCTCATACTGTTTTAAGACCTCACGCGTGCCATCCGTGCTACCGTCATCCACAAGCACCAATTCCAACGGTAGGCCAGTCCGTTGCACGCGATCAACGATTCGCTCAAGTGTTTCCGCTTCGTTAAAAACCGGAATAATGACACTCAGCTGAAACCCAGCGGGTAGATGGTAAATGCCTAGCCGCCGACAGGGTTCGGTCCCGAGTAAACGAAGTAACAATTCCGTGTGGTCGCCACTGGAAGCCGCGGGCGAGCGGGATGATAAACGGTCCCGCAACACTTCCAATAGCTCGTCCGTCGTCGTCTCGCCGCGCGAAGCGTGCTGGTTTTTTTTATCCACGATGGTTTCTAGCGCTGCCTGTACATGGGAATCCAAGACCGTAACACCGTGGCCGATTGGCAACCATGTACGTCAGCCTTTCCAGACTGACGTCGGTTGACGGGGAGTTTCGCCGTGTCTCGCCAGATTCACGGCTGCCAGGCAAGAAGCCATGACAAAACCAGTCAGGTTTCTTTTCACCCAAGGCGTTTTGGGAGCGAGACCCCCCGTTTCGTGACGGGCTGTAAAAAGCCCGACGTACGCCAATCGGCTAAGCAGTGACCTCTAATGCAATCCACAATCGACGCGATTCTACTGCCAAAAACTCAAACTGCGAGCTTCATGTCTCGACTAGCTGGTAAAGCCCGGCTTTCGGGGCCTTCGCGGCCAGGACGGCACCCGTCACGGGTTCCAATTCGATCCACCTGGACACGACCTGAAACCAGGGCTTTTCCAGCGTCTGGGCCGTTCGAAGGACGTGAAACGTTTACACTTTGAGCAAAAACTTCTGAAAGCGAGGTTGGTCATCGTGGTGATGTTCCACAAGTTGCTCATCGCGGCGCCGTTTCGACCCCGTTGCTACCGTAACGCACGCGTTTATTCAAAGCAACAATTCATCTCTCAAAAAATTCGTCTCGAGGTTGCTTGACAATCCGTTCGGACTCGACACAATGGGTTCTTTATCGGTATGAAGTTCAACGAGGTTGCGAGTGGGTTGCCGTGGCGTTACATGGATCCGCCGCGAGATGGAAAGCCAGCGGTCAGCGCGGGGTGTGTTGGGCTTGATACCGAGAGGTCCTGGCTGGGGGTGGCGCGTTAACCAAGGGGGCTACGGCAGCGCTCCCCAGACGTTAGACTTCCAGACTTTTGACGTTTTGAGTGGCGGGTGTTGATGTTGAACGCGATGCTTCGCGGCGGGGGAGGTTGCGCGGGGTGAAACAAGCAGCATCGCGCGAGATGCAATGTCATTTCGGGGGGCGGCGACTGATGGGAGCGACTGTCGACGGCCTTGGTCGTGGTTCGGAGGTCCCCCCCAGGTATTTGGATGGCGTTTCCGAGGTGCATTCAGCGCACGGATTGGGAAGCTGAATGCGGTTGGCGGCTAGGGGACCGTTCGGAACCAGGTCCCCCGCCGCCCCTTCTTTTGTATCGTACGGCGGGCTGATCGAGAGCGCGAGCGGACAGTGTAGTGCGAGGGGCGTTACGCTCGCGCCGCTCCGAGCGAGCGGCATTGAGCAATGGCGGAGCGGGATGAACAATGGCGGACTGTTTGATTGGTCTCGGCTCGAATATCGGCGATCGAGTCGTGCAACTGGATCAAGCAATCCATCGCTTTTGTGGGGCATCCCACGTGACGTTGCGGGGAATCAGCCGCTATCAGGAAACCCTCCCTGTCGGTGGCCCACCGGGCCAGGGACCGTTTCTCAACGCGGTCATCCGGATTACGACCGATCTGCTGCCTTTGCAACTGCTAGCACGAGCCCAGCAAGTGGAGCGGGAGTTGGGACGCCAGCGATTGGAACGTTGGGGACCGCGATCGATTGACATTGACGTGCTGTTGTACGACCTGCTGGTGATGACAACGGAAGAGCTCATCATTCCGCATCCCCGCATGGCCGCGCGCCGTTTCGTTCTCGAACCGGCGTGCGAAGTGGGGGCGGATATGATTCATCCGTCAACGGGTTGGACCGTTGCGCGGTTGCGGGCCCGACTCGATCAACTCGACGTCAACTCGATGCGAGGAAACGGGAAGGGGCCCTGAGCGCGTCCCTGGGACGTGAAAACGAAACTCGATGCCGTGGAATGAACATCGTGTCTGAAAACCGTTTGGATGCTCCTCGCGTGATCCGGGACCCCGGTTCGCTGCGCGAGATGGTCGGGAAGGTGCGACGAGAGGGGCGGACCATTGGCCTGATCCCCACAATGGGGGCGCTGCATGAAGGACATTTGAGTCTCGTTCGCCGCGGCGTGTCCGAGTGTGATTTCACCGTGGTGACCATTTTCGTGAATCCCACGCAATTCGGTCCTCGGGAAGACTTTGCACGCTATCCCCGCTCGCTTGATACCGATCTCGCTTTGTTGGCCAAGGAACGAGCCAACTTGGTCTTCGCGCCGGAAGCGGATACGATGTACCCGGAGGGGTTCTCGACGCATGTGGAGCCTCCCAGCGTGGCGGGCCCCTTGGAAGGGGAGTTCCGGCCAGGACACTTTCGCGGGGTCGTGACCATCGTTCTCAAGTTGTTCCACCTGATTGCGGCGGATGTGGCCTACTTCGGCCAAAAGGATTACCAGCAAGCTCGCGTGATCCAGGACATGGCGCGGGATTTGAATGTAGCGGTGAAGATCAACGTGTGCCCCATTGTCCGCGAAGCGGATGGGCTGGCCTTGAGTTCCCGCAATCGCTACCTCAATTCGCGAGAACGGGCACGTGCCCGCAGCCTGTATCTCGCGTTACAGCGCGCGGTGCAACTCGCGAGTCGCGGGCAACGCGTCGCCCAGACGATCCGTGACGAAATGCGAGCCGTACTCGTCGCCGGTGGCGTCACGGAGATCGAATATGCCACGTTGGTCGACCCACGAACATTATTGCCCGTTGACACGGTCACGGTCGACACAATGGCGCTGATCGCCGCTCGAGTCGGTGCAACACGCTTGATCGATAATTGTCGTATCGGGGGCGATTCATAGGCTCTAACAAACTCAAACTCAAACTGAAAAGTTTACATGATGACTAGCTGGTAAAGCCCGGCTCCGAGGGTCTTTTTGCGAGATGGCCGCGGCCGGAAAGGGCCCGAATTCGATCCACCTGGAAATCACCGGAAACCAGGGCTTTTCCAGCGTCCAGGCCGCTCAAAGAGCCTCACACGTTTGCGCGTTGAGTAACAAAAGAAACGGATACCGCTGTGCGATCCACGCTATTCTATATTCCTCATGCCGACCCTTTTTTCGGAGTCCCTCTGTTTGGAACAGGGTGGCTCTTGGCCCTGTTAATCGTGTTTGGCTTGTTGGTGCTCGGGGGCCGCGCTCGCCGCCATGGCTGGAATCGCGAAGTGCTGAGCGAGATTCCCCTATTCCTGGTCCTGGGGGTGGCGATCGTGTGGGGCGGGCCATTGGTGGAAGAACGCACGACAGCGGGCGTGCCCATCGGCGTGCCAATCCGGGGCTATGGTGTGATGGTCCTGCTGGGTATCGTGGCCAGTGTATTGCTTTTGTTGCGCGAATCGCGACGAATGGGGATCCATTCCGATTCCATGTTGTCACTGGCCTTCTTAATGGTGCTGAGCGGTTTTGTTGGGGCTCGAGTTTTCTACGTGATCGAGTACTGGCAGCGCTTTTCCGCGCCCACCTGGGGTCGAACGCTCGTCAATGTGCTCAAGCTGACCGACGGCGGCCTCGTCGTGTACGGCAGTTTTATTGGCGCATCCCTGGCGGTCATATGGTTTGTGCGAAAACATAAACTTCCAGTACTCGCCACCGCGGATCTGCTGGCATCGCCCGGGATGCTGGGATTGGCATTGGGACGTATCGGTTGCTTTTTGAACGGATGTTGCTGGGGCGCCATCTGTGGCGGGAGCATCCTGGGCGTCACTTTCCCGCCGGGAAGCCCGCCCTTTATCGACCAAATCGAAAAGGGCACGCTGCTCGATATGCGATTCGAAGCGCATCCCGACAAAACCTACACGGTTACGCGAGTAAGACCGGGCGGTTTGGGGGATCGCGCGGGAATCCAGGAAGGTGACCGGATCGAGCGGATTGTCCTTCCCAATCAGACCGCGTTCAACCGCATGCGACACGGAGAAGCGACCCCCAACGCACGAGTGTCACTGATGCTCGCGGATGGACAGCCCGTCAGCTGGGAATTTGCCGAGTTGCCGACGCGCGCCACGGCCGTTTATCCCACTCAACTCTTCAGCTCGATGAATGCCGCGTTGATTGGTCTCTTTCTGTGGGCCTATTATCCGTTTCGACGACGAGATGGCGAAATCGTTGCCTTGTTGGTGTCCATCTACCCCGTCACGAGGTTTCTGCTGGAAATGATCCGGGCGGACGAGCCTGGTTTGTTTGCCATTGACCTGAAATTAACCATTTCGCAGTCCATTAGTGTCGCGTTATTCGCCGGCGTCATCGGGCTTTGGATATACGTGCTCTCCCGTCCCAAAGGGAGCGCCCTGCCGGCCGCTGTCGAAGGTTCGACCCCGTAGTGCTTTGTCGTGTCACGGCTGAATCCGAGGGTTGGATAATCGGAGCTCTGCGGGTGCAACCTTGCCAGGTAGGTATATTTCAGGCGGTTGGATTTGTCCGGGTGGAAAGCTGCCCGACGCAAGCCGTCCTCCCGTGGGTCGGACTCGCGGCGGAGAAAGTCATCCGCGACCCGGTATAAAAACACTAGGGGAGCCAGTGCCGCGCGAATTGTTACCGCGGGACAAAGTGTTATTAGGAGGTCTTTGGGGCGGTTTCCCCGCTGGGACATACCCCTCGGCACGCCATTGGCGCTCGCCGGGCCCCTGGTGCCCCGAACGCGGACAACGCTCTCCAACTACTACCCAGGTCGATTCACCGGTGTTTTGTTCTCGATACGCCTCCCAAAATGGTATGCGGCGCTCCCTCATAGGCTGGGTCAAGCGCGTTTTGGAGGGCTAGGGCGGTTATGCGGGCAAAGTGGGCCCGTGGCCCAATTCTCAGCCCTCGGACGGATGGTCCGCGGCAAGCGGCGGCTTGGATGGGTGCGGGACGGCTTCGGGTTGGCCCTGCCCGCTCAATTGTGCGTACTTTACTTGACGCCGACTTATTTGACGTCGACGGCGAGAAGAAAGATGATGAGCGGTACGCAAAAAGCCGTGACGCCGAAATGGAACGAGCGGCGGAACTTCTTGGATCGGAACAGCGTCGGAGTAAATTGGAGTAACTGTGAACGACGACGCACAAGTGATTGCCGAAGCCCTCGCTGGCAACCGTGCTGCATTTGAGCAGTTGGTTCGGAGGTACCAGGTCCGATTGCTCCACACGCTGCTGCACATGGTCGGCTCGCGCGAGGAGGCGGAGGACGTGTGCCAGGAGGCGTTTGTTCAGGCGTTTGTCAAGTTGGAGACGTTCGGCGGCCGAAGCGCTTTTTACACTTGGCTGTACCGTATTGCCTTCAATGTGGCGGTCAGCCGGAAACGCCGCAAACGAACCGACCTGTCCATCGACGAACATCGGGAGCGGACGGGCGACGAACCGGTCGACGGGGGGGCGCGGCCCGGCGATCACGTGCTCCGCGAAGAACAGGTGCGGCAAGTTCGCGCCGCGATCAACACGCTGAGTGAACCGTACCGGGCGATCCTGGTGCTGCGCGATATCGAAGGGTGTTGTTACGAAACGATCGCTGAGATCTTGGACCTGCCGTTGGGGACGGTTCGTAGCCGGTTGCATCGTGCCCGTCTCCACCTGCGTGACCGTCTGCAAGGGATGCTCTCCGAAACTCCAGGACAAATGGAAGCGGGCTAACACCTGCCGACCTTCCGCTTTACACGTGCACATCAATTAGAGAAGCCAAAACAAAACCGCTGAGGTTTTCGCTGGCCCAGGGACTTTTCGGGAGCGGGAACTCAGTTTTACGGACTGAAAGATATTCCGGTGTGGTTATGACATCTCCGTTCCCCGACGATCTGATTAGTGCTTATTTGGATGGCGAGCTAAGCGCCGAGGAGCGAGCACGCGTCGAGGAACAGCTGCGCGATGACGCTCAGCTGCAGCGGGTCTACGAAGAGTTGCGTGCGTTGAGGGGCACGCTGCAGTCGATGCCCGTTGCCAGCCCTTCGGAGGGTTTTTCGGAGCGTGTATTGCGGCAGGCGGAACGACGGATGCTGCTGGGGCAAGAGGAGGCGAATCCAGCGGAATTGGCGTCGCGTCGCGGCGGTTCTGATGAGGTTGATCGAGCCGTGACTGAAAAGCGCCCGCCACGGAAGCGACATTGGCGTTTCATCGTCCCGCTGATCGCAACGGTCGCCGCGGTATTCTTGGTCGCTGTATTCTTGGTCGATGATCCATTGTCGTTTCGGGCCAAACACAGAGTGGCGCAAGGGGTTGACGGTGAGATGACCGATGGCGCCGGGACGCCCGCTGGCAGGGGAGAGCCGGCGAAGGACCATGCAAAGTCTTCGGACAGGATGGCGGAAACGCTAGATCGCGAGAACGCCTCGGACGCTTTGGGCATGGCGGGCGAAGCCCGGGAAAACGAGCCGTCGTCCCCGGGAGCAAGCGACATGTCTCGCAAGGCTACCGGCGCCCCTGTTGATGATCGAGTTGCGGGAGCGGAAACGCAACGCTCGCGAAAAAAGGCCAGCTCTCCCGCGCGCCGGTATTCATCATCTTTCGCCGACCGGTATGGTTCTGCTTCTGACGCCTCGTCACTTGAACGACAAGAACATGGATATGGATATAAATTGGCCGAGAAGGAATCAGCCGGCAAGACGGAACGCGCTTTCGAAGGCTCCACGGCGGGCGACCCCACCGGTCCGGACCGGCGGAAAGGACAAGGAGCCGGTTCCGAGGGCGGCAAAGCTCGTCATAGCCATCCAAGGACGCTGGAGAAGCGTGAACCAGCAGCCGCCAGAAGCCAAAGCACGCCAAGCGCAAGGGGCTCGCGCCAACCCGCCCCGGCGGCACCGCGATTCGGTCGGGGGATGGGTGGCATGGGCGGCGGCATGAGGCAGGAGATGTCGAAGGACTCGGATGCCGCCGGTGAGCTTGCCGCCCAACCACCGATGGCCGAGGAGCTCGCCGAGCCCGCGATGGGAACGGATGCGGGCGATGAAGCTGGCGACTCCCGAGTCACATCCCGAGCGACAACCGCCCGGCAACTTGCAAGGGAATTGGAGGCCAACGAGAGCCTGTGGGTCCAAGTCAGCGTATCTCATGACGCCAAAATGGAACTGTTGAAATCGGAACGAAACGGCGAGGAAGAAGGCCAGGTGTGGGGGGCAGCCGTCCGCCGATTACTGGGCACTGAAGATGATGGTCAAGTAGAACTGAACGTATCATCCGCCCAGGGGCGGAAGCTGCCCGGGAAAAACCAGGGGGGGCCGCCTCTGAGTTACTCGTCCCCGGACGGACGGGTAATCTTGGTGGAAGGGACAAAGCAAACACTTCGCGGATCATTGGAACGGCTTGTCAGCCGGTCGGATATCCGGGTCAACGAGGTTTCCAAGACTTCCACGCGAGAGCTTGAGCACGCAAGAGGATTGGTCGAGCCACTTGTTGAAAGGGCGCCCGCTCAACAAGAATCGGAATCCGAAGTGACGGCTGCCGACAAGGAAGCAAAAGGATCGAGAACGAAGATGGAACTGGATCAGCACGTGCCAGCGCGGCAAGAAGCCGCCGAGAGGGATGTGCCGAAGCCCCGTTCCAGTGAAGCCCGCCGCGACGAGCCTGATACAAATAACGTGGGGCGGGACGCACCCGCCGATGCTCGGCCCCCGGCTGAATCTGAATCCGCCGCATTGGCGAAGTCGTCTCCCGCGAAACAAAACGGCGTGGAGGGAACGCGTTCGGACGACACGCATGGCGGGAAGGTCGAGCTCGAGATGAAACACGCCACCGAACCGGGCGGCAGAGAAGAATCGCGGGCGGAGGAACGTGGCGAGAAGAAGGAAACCATCGCGAATGCCGTTGACAACGAAGGGGCCCCAATCATGAAAAGCCAGGATGATTCTTCGGCCCCCGCGTCAGGGCCGGAAACCGATCGGAAACAAGGAACGCCTCGCCCCAAGGGGTTGGATGCGTTGGGGGGCGGCGGTGGTCAGCCAATCAAAGTTGATTCCTTTCCCGTCGATAAAACGATCGACGAAGCGGTGCGGAAGTCCGTCCGTCGGATGCGTGCGGCGCCCTCCAAAACACCCGAGACGGAGACGATTCTTCACTTTGTGTTTCGATGTACTTCGGGGACCCCTGATGCCGCGGCTCGGGAATCGCCTTCAGGCTCAACTCCCCTTGGCGACGCTCCTGAAAGTGAAAGGACTCGAGACAATCACGAATGACACCAATGGGGTCGCGGGTGTTCGGAATAAACGATGAGCCTACAAACGCACGACCGTGTTTCCACTGACGCGATGGATCAGGTGTCGGATCTCCAGTACACTGATGGTGGCTAGAACGCGATGGATGGGAATGTCCGTCACGTTGGCAATCAGGTCGATTTCAGTCGGTTCGGTCCGGATCGCGTCGAGGATTTGTCGTTCTTGGTCATTGAGTTTTAGTTCAGCCGGATGGCGAAGTACGCCTCCATCCGGGCGTGGCAATGAATCCGCGAGTGGGCCGAGTTCGTCCAGGACATCGTCCACTGACTCGACCAGTTTGGCGCCATCGCGGATCAACTGGTGGCAGCCGCGCGACGTGCGGCTGTCGGCGGGGCCGGGGACGGCGAATACCTCTCGTCCTTGTTCGGCGGCGTGCGAGGCGGAAATCAACGCGCCACTTCGTTGACCCGCTTCCACCACCAGGACGCCCAGGCACAGGCCGGTGATCAACCGGTTGCGCATCGGAAACGTGCCACTCATCGGTTTCCGCAAGGGGGGGAGTTCACTGATGACCGCGCCATGGTTTCGAATTTCCTCGGCCAAGGCGGTGTGTTCTGGAGGGTAGACGTTCAATACCCCACTGCCCAGTACGGCGATGGTACGGCCTTGGGCTTTGAGGGCGGCACGATGGGCGGCCGCGTCAATGCCTCGGGCCAATCCACTGACAATGGTCAAACCGGCCGCGGAAAGTCCCATGGCCAATCGCTCTGCCTGTCGTATCCCGTAGTGGGTGGCACGGCGAGTGCCGACAATGGCCATGGCAAGTTCGTCACAGGGCCGTGAATCACCGTGCCAGAAGAGCATTCCAGGCGGGGCGGCAATTTCGTGGAGCAGCCGGGGATAATGGGAATCCGCCTCGGCGATAATCCCCACGCCATGCCGTTGGCAAAGCTGAATTTCCCGGTCCGCGTCGATTTCATACCGCGCCGCGGCAATCCGCGACGACAACTCCCGACCGACGCCAGGCACCTGCCGTAGCTCGTCCGCCGGCGCTGACAGGATGGCCGAGGTGGTCTCGAATCGCTGCAACAGCTCGTGACGGGTGCGGGGTCCGACGCCGGGAATCAGGCACAGCGTGAGAAGATCGCGAAGAGCTTGTCGCTCCGCGGAGTCAGTGGAAAAAGCGTGTTGAGTCACCGATCGATTCCAAAGCGGGCAAGAAGACAACGTGCTCAAGGTAACACGGCACGCTCCGGCGTACCGCGACTGGGTCCATGGTCGCGGATCTTTTGAAGAAGATACCCCGTGCCATGCACTCGATACCTGCCCGTGTTGATGTCGACCGTTGGAAAACGGACTATCTGGTCCAGGTCCAACGCGTGCCGGGTCAAACCTCGCCTCCGGATTCACCAGGCGCGGCGCCCTTTTTATGCCGGTCGCGGATGACTTTCTCCGCCGCGAGTCCGATCAACGGGAGGACGGCTTGCGTCGGGCAGCTTTCCACCCGGAACAATCCAACCGCCTGAAATATAACAACCGGTAACAAAACCCGGGTTCCGCTTCCAAGACTTCTTGAAACGCCAGGAAATCCGATTGGTCTTGTAATGGTCTTTAAGAGCCCTGACACGGCACGAACTCAACACCTTTAGAATATCATATCCGCACGCCCGGTGCGAGGTCTCCTGCTGGCGTGACGGGCCTGATCCCAAAACGTGATAGCAGGGCTGGCATCAGACCTCCTGATTCTAGACTCTTGGCCACCATTGGATTATTCGATGTATCCGCTAATGGGCTCGCACCCGATCCGTGTCATCGGTGAGATCCGTGGTGAAATGTCCCTGCTGACCTATTGCCGCGTAGACAATGGATCGAAGGGCTGGCATCAGACCTCCTGATTCTAGACTCTTGGCCACCATTGGATTATTCGATGTATCCGCTAATGGGCTCGCACCCGATCCGTGTCATCGGTGAGATCCGTGGTGAAATGTCCCTGCTGACCTATTGCCGCGTAGACAATGGATCGATGGGGGCGGGGAACGACGTGATGGGAGCAGAAACCACCGATGGCTCGGATAGCACGGATGAGGGCGAAGCAGGCGTATTTGCTTATACGTCGATGCAGCCTGACGACTGCGGCCATAGCCACGGACCGCCGAAATCGGTAAGTTGTTTTACAGCGGTCCCTAAGGTGTAGCCCGCCCGGGGCGGGCGGAAAGGGTTTCACCATAATCCGGGTGTGATGACCGCCCGGGCGGTATTCATGACCACAAATGCAACCCCGGGTCGACAATAGCAGGACATTGGAACCTCGCGGGTAGCCGTTCACGGGTGCCGTTGGGCCAGTTGAATCCGCCTGACCAGTTCTCGCTTAACCTCTCGTTGTGCATCGGCGAGTTGTCGCTGGGTTTCGTCGCGTGCCTGAACTGCTTCCTCGCGTGCCCGGATCGCCTCGTCCCGCTCGTATTCGAAACTTCGTTGGTCCCGTAACGCTTTCAAACGGTTCTCGTACCGGTCTCGTTCCACGTCACTTTGAGTGAACCCCAACGTTGCAAAAAGGAATGCGTAGGACGGGTCTCCAGGCCCGTCTATCACAGTGGAAAATGGTCATCTTGCGGATGTTTGCAGACTTCACGTTTCGTGAACTTTGCAGACAGTGAATCAAAGTCGGTTTCGCGCGCCAACAGACGGGCCTGGAGACCTGTCCTACTTCAATCGTTATGCAACTGCAGGGTGAACACCTTCAATACCTTCATGGCCTCGGAAATTCCTGGCCGGGCTAACGGCCCCGGCAATGCGTCCGCGTCCAGTCCTTCTGCATTCTGGAAAAAATAGAGCCAAAACCCCTTGGATTACGGGACATCTGGATGGTTTTGTTATGGGGTCTTAGTCTCTGGATCCTTGGAGTGGGGAACGTGGTTGCGGCCGCAACGGTCGAGCAGTAGGGAGAATTCAGAAGGTCCAAATGCAGTCAATCCGGTTGATCCACTCTGGGACGGTTAGATCTGGCTGGGCAGCTCGTCCAACGATTGGGCCAGCAGGGCTTGGCGATGCAGCTCGGTGATGATCTGTTTCCAGCCGCCGTCCATGTTCGTGGTGGTTTGATCGTTCATCGGCCATTGCCTCCCTATAGAGACAATCGCGATTTCCCGGCACAACCCCTCAAGATTCCAGAGAAAAAAATGACCAGGGCGGTGTTTCGGGGTAGCCGCGAAACGCCACCCTGGGAAGAATCCACGATTCAGCGCATACGCCGAAGGTGTTGGACAAACGCGCCGGCACGACCCGACATGATCGGCGGATTGAAAACCCCAGGGGACGCTAACGCTCGATCGCCGCGCGGACCAGCTCGGAGTCGATTTTCTGGCGCAATTCGACGTGCCCCAGCCTGGTGGGCAGCACGAAACGCAGGTCGCCGTGTGCCACTTTCTTGTCGCGTTGCATGGCATCGAGCACGACGTCAAGATCGACAGAAGGGACATCAACCGGCAGGGAGAAGGCGGCCAGTAATTCCTTCTGACGCGTGGTCAGAGAGGCATCAACCAGTCCCAGCAACTCGGCCAAGCGCGAGGCACACACCATCCCGATCGAAACCGCTTCTCCGTGAAGCAACTGCGTATAGCGGGTCGCCGCTTCCAAGGCGTGGCCAAAGGTGTGTCCATAGTTCAAGATGGCGCGCCGCCCACTCTCCTCCCGTTCGTCTTCGTGGACCACTTCCGCTTTGAGCTGGCAGCAACGCCTGACAATGTATCGCAACGCCTCGTCATCTCGAGCCAGAATCCGGTCGACGTGCTCCTCCAAGAACTCGAAAAACTGGAGGTCGCGAATGACGCCGTATTTGACGACTTCCCCCAGACCGGCTTGATATTCGCGTTGCGGCAAGGACAACAACGCCCGCGTATCGAGCACAACGGCGGCGGGTTGCCAGAACGCCCCGACAATGTTCTTGGCGCCAGGCAGGTTGATGGCGACTTTGCCGCCAACACTGCTGTCCACTTGCGCCAGCAGACTGGTGGGGACTTGAACAAACCTGAGCCCTCGCGTGTAGGTGGCGGCCACGAAACCGGCCAGGTCGCCAATTACGCCGCCGCCCACGGCAATGACCGCCGTCTTGCGATCGGCGTTCGCGTCCAGGAGCTGTTTCCATAGAAGCTCGGCCGTTCGAACACACTTGCTGCTTTCGCCAGCATCGACGACCATTAAATCAACCGCCACCCCCGCATCCGAGAGACTCTCGGCCACCCCAATGGCATACGGTGTTTCCACGTTATCATCCGTGATCACCACGGCATGGGAAAGTTGCATCGCCCGGCTGATTTCGGGAGAGGCCTCGCGCAAGATGCCCGACCCAATTACAATGTCGTAACTTCGGGCGCCAAGTTCCACGTGTACGGTTTCTGTAGGATCCAAGATCGAGAACGTCCTATGATTGCCAGGTTATACCTCAAAGTGTAAACGTTTCACGTCCTTCGAACGGCCCAGACGCTGGAAAAGCCCTGGTTTCAGGTCGTGTGCAGGTGGATCGAATTGGAACCCGTGACGGGTGCCGTCCTGGCCGCGAAGGCCCCGAAAGCCGGGCTTTACCAGCTAGTCGAGACATGAAGCTTACAGTTTGAGTTATACCGTTGCCAGGCGACCGTGACACGATCCGGGAGCGGACGCGTACTGGCCGTCCCCGGCCGGGGTGACGGAATCCAGTCCTGACCGTTCGTGAGAGCCAACAACCGGTCGGCCATCACGCACGCGTTGATTTTTCACCGATTCCACAACGTCGGCACGTATCCGAAGGCGCCGCCGACCACCAGGCCAACGAGGTGCGCGACATTGGCGACGTTTCCGATTGCCGGCGTCATGCACAACAACAACCATCCCATCAAGATCATGACCGTCACCTGGCTCAAATAGAGCTGCGGTTTCGGGTCAAAGATCGATTTCAGCCAAGCATAGCCGAAGAGGCCGTAGACCACGCCCGACATGCCTCCGAATAAAGGGCTGCCGCGAAGGGGGCCGGGGAGCGTATCCGGCGCCGTGGCTTGGGCCACGTTGGAAATGACCGCGATGACCAGCACCATGAGGGCAAACCAGGCCGTGCCGCGTAACGATTCCACCAGCCGCCCAAACTGGAAGAACATGATCATGTTGAATGCCAGATGGATCGGACTCAGGTGAATAAAGATGGGAGTAATCGCCCGCCAGAACTCCCCCTTGAGCAAGGATCCTAACGAACTGGCACCACCGAGCCGATACTCGTCCGGGTTGACAAAAGCCAATTGCCGATTGATGGTTCCTCCTACCCCCTTTTGGCTGTTCCCCCTCACTTTTAGGGCGTTCCCAAACCCTCCGATCAGGGTCACCAGAACCGAGAGCGCGATGAGCGTCGCTGTAAGGGGCCCGTGCTGGGCGGTCTGGACCTTCCACTGGCCGCGCATCTCGATCACGTTCTTCTGGGCCTCCTGACGCTGTTGTGCCGCCTCGCGCCGAATCGACTCCGCCTTCTGTTCGACCCCCTCATAGCGAGGGTCATTGGGATTGGCGCGGAAGGCTTCGAGCTCGCCCCGTGCCTCGTCGATCCGCTTTTCATCCCGGCCCCAGATCGCCCACGAATCGGCATCCTCTTCCGCGTGCGAGTCAATGCCCCGTGTCACCAAATAGGCCGCGAAACGCCGGGCGTCGCGCTCTTGCGGCAGACTGCCAATTCTTCGCATGAGTACTCGGGTCCCACATTAATGTTGCAAACAAGCGCTGTGTCATCACGTAACGGTAACTTGGGAAATGACCGCGGCCAAGCCCCAGTTGCGGATCCGTGTTTGACTTTATACCGGTCACGGTCACGGATGACTTTCTCCGCCGCGAGTCCGACCAACGGGAGGACGGCTTGCGTCGGGCCGTTTTCCACCCCGAAAAGTCCAACCGCCTGAAATATATTTTCGAGATCGCCTTGCGATGGGCCAGAATCGTCTAGCCCTGACCGAAGCCCTTCGATTATAATCGCTCGGCCGTTAGCCGACGTTGGCCCGTTTGTACCGGTTGTCGGAGCGGGGGGGACGGGCACTGCGAGGGGACATAATCCACGCTGCCGTGGCCGTTTGTACTGGAAATGCGTGACGACATGGGTGTCAGACATTGGCGTCATGGGGGGGCGAGTGCTGGGCTGATGAAAATCTCGGAATTTAGGCAGACTGGGGCCACTAGGGTTGCTTGCGTCCGTTGCGCGGCTTTTCGTTCCCGAATGAGCCCCGCCTTGCGTGTTCCCTTTGGTCCTTTCGGTCCCCGAGGGCCTTGATTCGACACGGGCCAGGCTTCAAGACGCAACAAAGGGTTGCCAGGACTTGGAGGTTTTCATCAGGCCAGTGGCGTGCAGGATGGGAAGTCAGCGCATGCCGGCGCCCGGCTGGCCTTTGGCGCGGTCGAAGGGCCGTCACGAAGACGCGATAATTGGAGGCACTCGCCAAGCGCTGCTTGGTCGAGGACCGGAAAGGGAATTCTGTCGATGCGTTCCATCGCTGTAATCAACCAGAAGGGTGGAGTTGGTAAGACCACGACGGCCGTGAATCTGTCGGCGGCCATTGCCGCCGCCGGGCACCGGACGTGCGTGATCGATCTGGATCCCCAAGCCCATGCTTCGTTGCACTTCGGGGTCTCGTTGGGGGATGACGAGCCGTCGATCTACGACGTGTTGTCCGGTTCCGCGACCCTGGAGCACGTTCGCCGATCCCTTGGGGATGACTTGTCCCTGGTGCCGGCCCACTTGAACCTGGCCGCCGCCGAAATGGAGTTGGCCAATGAGGTCGGGCGGGAGGTGCTGTTGCGCGATCAGCTGGCAGCGGAGCCTGACCGGTTTGATTATCTGATTCTTGATTGTCCACCATCGCTGGGCGTTTTGACCTTGAACGCGTTGACGGCGGTACGCGAGGTTTTTCTTCCCCTGCAACCTCACTACCTGGCCTTGCACGGTTTGAGCAAACTGTTGCAGACGATCCAGCTGGTCGCCACGCGATTGAATCCACAATTGGCGCTGACCGGCGTGGTGATGTGCATGCACGAAAACGGGACACGTTTGGCCGCGGAAGTGTGCAACGACGTGGAAACGTTTTTTCAGTCGCAATCGCAAAGTTCCAATTGCTGGTCTCAAGCGAAGGTGTTTCAGACCAGGATTCGTCGCAACATTCGCCTCGCCGAGGCTCCCAGTTTTGGCCAGGCAATTTTTCAGTACGCGCCGAAGTCGCACGGCGCCGAGGATTATCGAAGACTGGCGGAGGAGTTATTGGGCGTGGAACTGATGCAGTGCCGCAGACGCTCGGCCGTCGCTGCATAGGTTCGGTGGCCCTACGTACGATGGCCCTCCGACTCGCTCGCACCACGCACTGGGACGTGAATCATCGCCAGCCAACCCCGCCATCACGCGTCCTCGGATGGCGCCATCACGAGTTTCTTCAGGGCTTCGAGGCTGGCGAGGACATCCTCGCGGGAAATCTCATTCCACTGGTTCATCTTGTGACTCAAGATGGCTAGTTTGAAAGCTTCAAACGCTTCCGCTAGATCTTCGGGCAGCGTCTTCAGATCAGCAAACGGACGGACGAACTCGGCGGTCGGTCCCTCCTGCCCGTCCGCGTACACCGCGGCGCCAGAGTCGGGTTGCGAAGCGGTCGTTGGTTCCTGGTCATTGTCGGCGAAGTCTGGCCCTTCCTCTCGCGGGCCAACCTCGACGTCTCCCGTGGCACTGGCTTCCGATGAGGTGGCTGATTGACCTGGCGGCTGGTTAAGGGCCGGCTCAAAGTCCTCGTCCAGCTCGCTGACCACCACTTCGTCCTGTTGCGGTTCTTCTTCAGCCACGGCTCCCATGGCTTCCCATCGCTGGTGCCGCATCTGGGACACGGACCAGCGACTTTGCACCGCGCCCTCCAGCCACATTTCGGCATCATCCCAATCCAAGGCGGCTTGGAAATGGCTCCAATACAATCCAGGATATTCGCCGTGGGACTGGCCGAAGCGTTGGTAAACGCGACGCAATCGTCCGACGTGTTGGCCCGTGACGCCTCCCACGCGGCGGCTCCAGGCTTCGTCCGAGTACTCGGTGGGAGGCACGCCGGCGTCGAGCAATGCCGCGCGCCATTGATAAATGATTCGCCCCTTTTCCCAACTGGTACTGCTTACCAAGTGGTTCCAGCGGCCGACAAATGGTCCGCTCGTCGCATCCAGCGCGGCCTGATCAGCCGTTTCCGGCTCCGATGTGGAGACAACGCTCCGCTGCTCGTGATCCATCGACGATTCCCCCTCTTCCCGCCAGTGGCTTGTCCTGCCAGTGGCGCGCTCTCATACCGCTGTCGGTTGAATGGTTTCGGTTGAAAAAACGCTTTACACGCTCCGTCCCGCCCCGTTGGGTCGCGATCGCGGCGGGCCATCCTTTACGTGAGTCCCAGATCAGCCCCGCACGCTAGCAGGACATGCCGGCGAATCACCAGGGCGTTTTTCGGATTTGTCGAAAGCTTGGTGAGGGAAGTACTTGGTGGCTCACCACGCCCGCGCGCCCCTTGGGGAAAAGTTGTTGAAAAAGCAAGATGCGCTTCGCCAGGTCTCGGATTCGGCTTCGGGCCCGGTGGCAACGCTCGGAAGTCATAGCAAAACCATCCTCGTGGATCCGTGTTTGGTCGCGGCCGAGCGGAGCGAGGCCGCACTAGGCAACCGCAGCGCCGGAGTCCGCTCGGCGGCGGGGTTGAATCTTCATGGATTCTTCCAGCGGACGGCGGCCCGCTGGCTTTAGAGGGCTCTCTGCAAACCCTCGTCGTCCAGATCGCCCCCTGCTTCAGCCGGAAAAAGTGTCGCGAATATTCCAAAACCCCCGAAAAACCGGTAGCGAAAGGGGGCTGGTGAGTTGCATTTCGGGCGTTGAACGGTCAAAATCCTCTATAACGATCTTCGACGTGACACAATTCGACCTGCGAGAGTCGCGGGCGAGCTTCAGACCTCACACAAAACATGCGGGAGCTTAAGACATGTCCGAGGCCGCTAAGAGTCAGTATTCCATCAACACGAATCTGCGTCTGAGCACGATGATGTTCTTGCAGTACATTCTGTTCGCCGTGTGGTGGGTTCCCTTGGCTGCGTTGCTGTCGAATGAAGGGGTGACGGGTTGGCAAAAGACCGGCATCCTGAGCACCATGGCGATCGGCTTTTTCATGGC
>JBNJEM010000060.1:0-20785 GCA_051745935.1 Planctomycetota bacterium | reverse complement strand
TCGCGAAATCTTCCACTCTTCAATCAAGCACGCGCGACAAACTCGGGACAACCCACTTGTTCTATTTTGTCCGATTTTCGGGTTTTTCATCAGCCCACCTGTGCGGTCTCCCTATTGGGTTGGCGGCCCTGCCGCCTTAGGGACTGCTCCGCCGTTCGCTTCAGCTTGGCGGGTGGTTCTCGGCCGATCGCTTGCTCTTGCCAAACAGCCGCTGGAGGTGGCCGTGCGTGAACCCGTCGACGGTCCCAACCAAGGCAACCGCCGCCAGGAACACCAAGAAAACACCGATGACGTGCATGTCGAGCTCCGTCGGCATGGTTGGCTCGAACCGTTTGAGCTTGATCTTCTCGATATCGGGTGTGAGGTCGCGTTGGAACGGCCATAGTTTGCGAAGTGAGCCGAACATGAAACCGCACAATATGGACATGGTCACGGCATGGTGCCGCTCGAGTAACCAGTGCAGGATCTTGCTAAAGGTAAGCAGTCCCACGCCGCAGCCGGTGGCGAAGGTGAGCAGCGTGGTTAATCCATCCCTCACCGCCTGCCCGCGCAACAGGGTTCCCGGTATCTCGGTTAAATGGATATAGACGCCGAGAATCACCAGGATCATCGCGCCGCTGATTCCAGGCAGGATCATGGCGCAAATGGCCACGGCTCCCGAGAAGAAAACGTATGCCAAGTGGAGGGAGTCCGATGATCCCGTGCCGAGTCCCGCTATCCACCAGGCCAACGCCGCGCCACAGAGCCCCACTAGCACGCACGCCGCCGTCCCGGCTCGCGTTCGCGTGTGAATCATCAGGGACACGATGACGCCCGATGCAAAAATGAGACCGAAAAACATGGCCAGCGTGAGCTGGCGGGTCTCTTGGGTGCTCAACAGGAAATGCATCAGTATGGTCATGAGGATAACGCCAATGAGGATTCCGAGGGCGAGCGGGATGAGCAACGGCAAATCAATATGCCGCGCGGCCCGCCTCCATCGCCGATCTCGCAACAGCTTGAGCCAGTCGAGGTCGAAGTGACTAATTGCCGTGACCAGCCGTTCGTAAATACCGACGATCAAGGCCACCGTCCCGCCGGATACGCCGGGCACGATATCGGCCCCCCCCATCAAAATCCCCCGCAAAACCGTACCACCGTGAGCCGTGATCAGTCGTGACATCAGTTTCATGTTGTGCCAATCGCTTTCCGTCACAAGTTATCATGCCGCTGTTGGACAAGCGTGACCCATTCGGCGGGCGGCGACCGGATACCGCCTCCCGGCCGTTCACGCCGGAAATCACGCGCCAATTGGTGCCATTCGTGCTCGCGTCGAGCCCAATGACTGGTTTGGGGCGGCACATGCCTGTGTTTTGAATGAGATATACTTCAGACGGTCGGATTTGTCCGGGTGGAAAGCGGCTCGACGCAAGCGCCCTCCCGTTGGTCGGACTCGCGGCGGACAAAGTCATCCGCGACCGGTATGGTCGCTTCCCCCCGTTCACTCCCCGCACAACCCCCGTGGTGCATGAGCGGGCCTACCGCCGCTTTCCGGAGCCGCGCCACGCCGCCACGTGGAAAGGTAGCACACGTGACGCGATCGTGCCATGCTTATCCTGCCCTTGGTCACGAATGAGACGCATGGGCTCGGCAACGAAACGGCAACGAAAGGACACTGTAGATGAACTCCGCGCGCCGTGATTATTTCGATCGGATCTTGGACGAAGTATTGGCTGATCTGCCCGAGCCGCTCCACCGGCTTCTGGATAAGGTGACGATGTATGTCGACGACTATCCCGCCCCCAATGTCTTGCGGCAACTGCAAGTTCCCGATCGCCGGCAGCTCTGCGGCCTCTACACCGGCATTCCCTTGGGAGAACGAAGTGTTCTGCATTCCGGCGTGCTCTCCGACGCGGTCCATGTTTTTCGCGAGGGAATCTTGCATCGCGCCAGCAATGCACACGGGAAAATTGACACGGAAAAGTTACGCCGGGAAATTCGGATTACCGTGCTGCACGAATTGGGCCATCATTTTGGAATGGGCGAAGCGGAACTGCGCGAACTTGGCTATGGCTAACGATTCGGGATCAGTCGATAAAGATCGTCCTCCGATCGCCTCGAGTACGATGATATGGCCCTCCGAGACTCGCCAGGAGGCGCCGGGGATGGACTCGTGGCACCATGCGCCATATCTCGGAGCCATATCTCGGAACAGACTGCTAGTAACGGCCCAAGACGTGTCGCAAGACGTGTCGCAAAACCAGCACTCTTGCCCGTGTTGCCCAAAGGTTACAGTCGTTCACGGTCATTCACTGGGCGAGGCTAACCCTTCACTCCAGCAAAACGAGCGGCTGGGGGTAAGGCTGGAGTGAAGGGGAATGGTGATGCCGAGCCCGATTTCCCTAATGCCCAATGATTGGGCCAGCCCACATTGAACCCGCGGCCGCTTCGATACGTACCAAAATGCCGTGAGGCTCGGCGTGAGTGGGGGCAGGCCTGGGATGGGGAAAAACTGTAGGTCCTTGTAGCCCGTTTTGTTGCGCCTTGCGTCCTTGCCCGCCTCGAATCAAGGCCCTCAGGGACTGAAAGGACCAAAGGGAACACGGCGGACGGGGCTCGGGGGTGAAAAAAGCCGCGCGGCGTCTTCCGTTTCTTCATCCGTGGGGCCGTACTGCCATCCGTGGGCCTGTCATGGCACCTGCAGCGCCGCCGATGATCGTCACGGGGTGGGTGGGGAGAGGTCCAGTGTTTGAAATGAGGACCCGCAACAACGACTGTAAGCCTACTGCCGCTCGTTTACCCAATTTCAGGGGCTTTGGCCTGCCCCGGGGCAGGCCATGCGAGTGCGCGGAGTAGTCCCGGAGAGGGGGGCCACGCAACGGATTGGTCGCATGGGCGCCGGATGGCCGACAGCGTGTGCTGTAGAAGTGTGCTATATGTGCTATAGAAGGAAAGGCGAGGGGAAATCTGGGGGCCCGCTGCGTGGGCGGATGACGGGGGCTGTTTTAGGGGGCCGTGTACGCTTGCCGCGCCGAGTCGACGTGGTGGTGGGCGAGCCCCTGTCCACATCGATAGGACATGCGGGAGGGCGCAATGGATACGACACTATATGTATCCGTCAGGCGGTCGGATGTATCCGGGTGGAAAGCTGTCCGACGCAAGCCGTCCTCCCGTTGGTCGGACTCGCGGCGGAGAAAGTCATCCGCGACCGGTCGCGACCGGTATAATGGCGGCGGGGCGAACGAGAAGCGACGGCCCGCGGGGCCAGCAGCCAGCTTGACAGCAAATTCATGCAAAGCGACACTGCGTAACAGAGTTGGTCGTTCTGGTTGGTATCTTTTCCGGCCTCTTATACTTCAGGCGGTGGGATTTATTTGTCCGGATGGAAAGTTGCCCGACGCAAGCCGTCCTCCCGTTGGTCGGACTGGCGGCGGACAAAGTCATCCGCGACCGGTATATTTCAGGCGGTGGGATTTATTTGTCCGGATGGAAAGTTGCCCGACGCAAGCCGTCCTCCCGTTGGTCGGACTCGCGGCGGAGAAAATCATCCGCGACCGGTATATGTGATATCTGATCAAGTTTACGGATTTTCAATGGGGAGCGTGGTTCACGTTCGACCTCGTGGGCGGTGAGATGACATTGGCATGTCGGTTTTGGCGAGCGGTTCTGGTGTTTTTTTGTCCTCGGTGGGCTTCCGGGGAGGTGGTGGGCGGGGTGCCCGTGTTTTTGGGTATCGCGTTGGCGGCAAAGCGGGTGAACGCATGCCCGCGGCCGGTGGCTTGGTGGCAGCGGACTTGGGTCCGCGAAGCGGCGGCGGGGGTTCGTGCGAGACATTTTCGTAGCCGATACTGTGGCGTGCCGGTTGTGGTGATTGCTTGGCTGACGTCAACGTGTTTTGGGCCTTCCGTTGATGCTGCTGAAATCCCTTTCGTGGCGACCCAAGTTCCCCGCCGTGCCGCCTCCGATGAGCCCGCTCGGCTGGCGAGTCCGTTAAGCCCATGTCCGGCGGAACGCGGGCGAATTGTCCGGGTGTCGACCGATGGGACGCTCAGCGTGTTGACGAAAGGATTCCACAGCGCGGCGGATCCGGAAATCTCGTTTGATGCGACGCGGATGTTGTTCGCGGGCAAGCGGACAGCGACTGACAAATGGAATATTTACGAAATGGAGTTCGAGACGGGGGAGGTGCGTCGAATTACGCATGGCAGCGGCAACTGCCGCCAACCGGGCTACCAGTCCACGCTGTTCACGATCGTTTCGACCGAGCCGTGGTACCAGCTGACTTTCGTGAGTGACATGGCCGGCAAGATGAACGAGAATGGCTCGGGCGTGGCGCGCAGCTTGTACTCGTGCAAGTTGGATGGGTCTCAAACGCGACGGTTGACGTACAATCTGTCGGATGACGCGGATCCTTTTCTCATGCGCGACGGTCGCCTGCTTTACGCTGGTTGGCAACGCGGTACGTTGCGGCGTGGTGGCAAGGGGCGAGTTGGTCTTTTCGGGGTGAATATTGACGGCACGGACAACGCGTTGTTCGCCGATACGAGCGGGCGGTTGGTCAAACGAATGCCGTGCGTGACCGACCAAGGGCTCGTTCTCTTCGTCGAATCGGGTTTCGGAGGCGATGGATCGGGTCAGCTTTCCGCGGTTTCATTTCGTCGGCCATTGCACGGGTACCGCCCGGTTACGTCGCCGTCGGACGGATATTTGTATCGGTATCCGAGCCCTTGGCCGGGCGGTCATGTCATTGTATCGCGGCGCCCGCGAGCGGACGCCTCGGGTTACGGGATCGTTTTGTTCCACCCGAAGACGGGCAGGGCGAAGAAGTTGCTGGACACCGCGGAATATGACGAAGTACAGGCCATGGCGGTGCGTGCCCGACGAGAATCCGATGGCCGATCCAGCGTGGTGGATGAAGGAACTCCTTACGGAAAACTGTATTGCTTGAACGTGAACGTGAACGACTTCAGTGACCGCGCGTGGCATCCGCCGGGAACGGCGCGTCGAGTTCGGTTGCTGGAAGGAGTCGCCGTGGATGCGAGCGACTCGGATTGCTACTTGGAGCCGCTTCCGGGAACGTCGCGCCGCCCGGGGTCCACGTGTAATGGTCTGCCCCCCTTGGTGCAACGGAGGATACTGGGCGAGGTTGACATCAAGTCGGACGGATCGTTTAACGTGAAAATACCGGCAAACACGCCGGTGCAACTGCAAACGGTGGATAAGAATGGCGTGGCTCTTCGCAGTTGCGACTGGGTCTGGGCGAAGAATAAAGAACCTCGCGGGTGTATCGGTTGCCACGAGGATGGTGAGTTAACGCCCGAGAACACGTTCGTCGACTCGATGAAGCGGAGTTCGATTCCGTTGATGCTTCCCGCCGAGCGTCGCCGCACGGTGGATTTCCGACGCGACATCATGCCGATCGTTGAACAGAAGTGTGTCGGTTGCCACGATTCGAGTGGCGCGCCGCCGCGCCTCGACGGCGGCTTGAAACCGGTCTCGCAAGGTGACCAAGCGCATTTTAATCGGGCGTATTTGAATCTGCTGGCTGAACGTCCCACGGCGGGGTCGGATAGTGCGTCGAACCGCGGCGCCCCGGAGAGCGGTCCACGGCGATACATAACGCCGGGAGAAGCTCGAACCAGTCCGCTCATATGGCATTTGTTCGGCCGAAATCTGGCCCGCCCGTGGGATGGAAACGCGGCCGAGCAACAGGCAACACCCATTCCAAACGATGGAAGTGACGTGGAACCGCTCTCGGAATTGGAGCGGCGGAGGTTCGTGGAATGGGTGGACATGGGCGCGTTGTGGGATGGGATCCCGGGCGAAGATGAGCTGGAGGAAAACGGACGTCTTGAATATTGAATATTGAATATTGGGAGGCCAAGAGCCCGGGCTTCGGCGTGCAAGCACAAACCGCTCATATGCGCTAATGAACACTGATATAATGAACACTGATATGAGGTACATATTATACCGGTCACGGATGACTTTCTCCGCCGCGAGTCCGACCAACGGGAGGACGGCTTGCGTCGGGCCGCTTTCCACCCGGAAAAATCCAACCGCCTGAAATATAAAGGCTGAATTCATGGCACGGCGGCGGGCTGGGAACGGAACGGGCCGATAGCGGCGCCATTTAAGGTGCCTGAGATAATTCGCCAACTGAATTGTCTCGAGGTGGGAATCGATTGGGGGACCGGCTGTAGGGGTTGAATGGACGAGCGTCGGTTTTACTTTGGAGCCGACGCCAACGGCGGGCGGCAAGGAGGTGGGGGGCTTGAAATGGGGAAGGGCGAGCAGGACGTGGGAAACAACATGCATAATGTTCAATCTGGCATGCGTAACGTATCAATGACATGGGGCCTGCTTCGGCTGGTAGCCGTGGTTTTGGTCTTCGGTGGCACACCGGTTGCCGGTGGGGAATTTCCGGTTTTCACGGATGTGACGCGGGAAACAGGCATCGATTTCCACCATCGGTTTGGCGATGACAGGCTCAGCAATATCGTGGAGGGAACGGGAGCGGGGGTGGTTTTGTTTGATTTTGACGGGGATGGTTGGTTGGACGTTTATTTCGTGTGTGGATGTTGGCACGAAGAGGTGAGCGATAATCGGGGGCGGAAGTACCGTGACAAGCTGACCAATCGACTCTATCGAAACCTGGGTGACGGACGGTTCGAAGACGTAACGGAAGCGGCCGGCGTGGGCGATAAGGGATTCGGCACGGGGGCATCCGCCGTCGACTATGACGGCGACGGCGACGTGGATCTGTACGTCTTGAATTACGGTAAGAACGTGTTGTATCGCAACGAGGGGAATGGAACGTTCACCGATGTGTCTTCGGAATCGGGACTCGATAACGCCTGCTGGAGTTTATCCTCCCCCTGGTTCGACTATGACGGTGACGGGAACCTGGATGTTTATGTCGCCAATTACCTGGAGTATGACGCGGGCGAATTCCAGGCTTACTATCCAGCGAAACGGTATCCTGGACCTTTGAGCTACAGTGGCCAGCCGGACGCCTTGTATCGCAATAATGGCGACGGCAGTTTCACGGAGGTGACCCAGGAAGCGGGGGTTTTATTTCCGGACGGGCGGGCGATGAGCGCCACCGCGGCTGATCTCGACAATGACGGGCTGCTCGATATTTACGTTGCCAACGACGCGATGGAGAACTACTTTTTCCGTAACCTCGGTAATGGGCGATTCGAGAACGTGGGGTTGGTTCGCGGGCTTGCCTTTGGCGAAGGGGGCCAGGGGGTGTCCTCCATGGGACCAACCACTGGGGATATTGACCGTGACGGATGGCTCGACGTCTATATTCCCGACATGGGGTACGGCTGCTTGTTAATGAATCGGCGGGAGTTCTTTGACGATCGCACGGCACAAGCCAAGTTGACGCAAATATGCGGTCAATATACTGGGTGGGGCGCCGCGCTGTTCGACGCGGATAATGATGGTTACCTCGACCTCTTCATCGCCAATGGGAATCCCCACTGGGAGTTTCCGGAGGAAGACGTACTGGTGCGCAATGACGGCACGGGAAACTTCATCGATGTCACGGACCAGGCTGGTCCATACTTCCGGGACAAACGTGTTGGCCGCGGGGCGACCTACGGTGATCTTGACAACGACGGCGACCTCGACCTCGTCGTTGTCAATCTCAACGACCATCCGGTCATATTGCGTAACGACGGAGGAAATCGCGGCAACTGGCTCAAGGTGAATGCCCAATTCCCCGGTGGAGAATCCCTGGCCATTGGAGCTCGGGTCACCGTGAAGACTGAAGAGCTGAGTCAGATGCAAACCGTGATGCCCATGACCGGGTATCTGTCCCAAGCGGATCCGCGCCTGCATTTCGGGCTTAATGAAGCCGAAACGGTGGAATCCATCGAGGTTCGATGGCCAAACGGCGAGCGGACCGAACTGCGCGACGTGGCTGCAAACCAACTGGTCCAGGTTACTCAGGATGCAAAGTGATTTCATGTGGCACTTTATATTTCAGGCGGTTGGATTTTTCCGGTTGGAAAGCGGCCCGACGCAAGCCGTCCTCCCGTTGGTCGGACTCGTGGCGGAGAAAGTCATTCGCGACCGGTATATTTTCAGTCCTCTACACGGATCGCGAAGTGAATGCTCGACCGCGAGTCCCAGCAACGAGAGGCCGGATTGCGGTCGGGGGCCGTTGCGGAATGAATGGCCGATTGGGGCGCGACGAGGGCAAGGCCGCGAAGGAGGGCAAAGCAGGAGTGAGGCCAATACGTCAACGGAGTCTGACGCTCGCCGCCGCGGTCCGTTGAAGTCGGCCACTTATGGTTATTGTGCCGGGCTTGCTGAACGTCTTTTCGACCGGAGGACTGTCTCCGACCCCGGCACGCCAAACACGCTTGCCCGTAACGCGGTCGCGACGATGGTGACTCTTGTGATGGCGGTTCCCCTGGTTGCCCAGGAGACCAGGGACCCGGTCTTCGTGGGGGCGAAACAGTGCGCGAAATGTCATCAAGGTCCGGGCTTCGGATACCAGCACTGCCGGTTCTTGCTGTCCGGGCATTCCCGGGCCCATGCCTCCTTGGCCATGCCCGAGGCCAAGGAAATTGCTCGCCTCAGCGGCATTCCCCAGGAACCTCAGAAATCGCCCATGTGTTTGGGGTGCCACGCGACGGGGAACGAAGCGGAGGAATGGGAACGGGACGAGACGTTCCACATGGAAGACGGCGTACAGTGTGAAAAGTGCCATGGACCGGGTAGCGAGTACATGGACGAGGCTGTCATGGTGGACCGCGAGGCGGCGAGGGCGGCGGGACTGGTGATCCCGGACAAGGACGATTGCATGAACTGCCACAAAGTGAAAGGTTCTCACGTGGCCGTGCTCCAGTCCCCCAAGTTCGACGTGGAGGAGGCGTGGAACCGCCTCGCCCATCCCACGCCGGGCTCTTGGAAATACATGGAGCCGGCCGAGTTGCCCGGCGCGGATGCCGAGGTCGCTCATCAGTACATCGGCTCGATTGGTTGTGCCGAGTGCCACCAAGGGCCGGAGATGGGATACCAGTACAGCAAATGGCGAATGGGGCCGCACGCTCGAGCGTATGCGACACTGGGCACCGAGAGGGCCAGGAAAATCGCCAAGGACATGGAAGTGGAGGGCGATCCGCTCAAGGCCACGGCATGTTTAAAGTGCCACGCGACCGCTCATCACGCGCCGGCGGGTGGAACCACCGACGCGTACGAGGTCCACGAGGGAGTTGGATGCGAGTCGTGTCACGGCGCGGGAAGCGATTTCGCGGTGGAGGCCATCATGCGCGATAAACCGGCCGCCGTGCGTGCCGGTTTGAAGGAACCCGGCCGCGATGTTTGCGCGCGGTGCCACGAAGACGCACATGGCAAGCCCTTCGACTTTGATGCGGCTTTCGCGGAGATTGCCCATCCGTTGCAACCCGAATCCGCGGCGCGGAAATCGTCGAAGGTGACGTATAAAACGCCCTTGCGTCTCGCGCTTTCGCCGAACGGCGAACAACTGTATGTCACCTGCGAGGCGTCCCATGCGGTAATCGTTGTCGATACGGTTCGACACGAGACCATCGGGGAGATCACCGTCGGTCATCATCCGACCGGTGTTACCTTCCATCCTTCCGGAAAGAAAGCCTACGTCACGAACCGGCTTGACGATACGCTCTCCGTCATCGACGTGGCGAAACAGGACGTGATCGCCACCGTGGAAGTGGGGGACGAACCGCACGGCGTGCGCACCGACGGGAACGGAGACACATTGTACGTGGTGAACAGCGGGACGAATGATCTGTCCGTGATCGACACGGAAACGCTGACGGAAAGAAAACGCTTGGAGGCGGGACGCCGCCCCTGGTCACTCGCACTGTCACCAGATGAGACGCGGCTTTGTGTCACCAACGCCCTTTCGCATTATGTGCCGTTCCGCACCCCTTCCCAGTCGGAATTAACAATGATTGATGTGGAAACAAGTACGATCGCCGATCGCCCGATCGCTCACGGAGCGAATCTGTTGATGGGCATTTGCTGGCACCCGAGCGGCGATTTCGCGATTTCAACCGTGCGCCGGACCAAGAATCTCGTGCCGATGACGCGGCTGCTTCAGGGCTGGACCCTGACCAACGGACTGGTGCTCGCGTGGCGCGACGGGCGAGTCGATCAAGTACTACTGGACGAACCAAACCTCTGCTTTCCCGATCCCACGGGGATCGCGATGACACCCGATGGCCGGCTCGCGTTGGTCACCAGTTCCGGATCCGATCGGGTTGCCGTGGTGGACGTTCCCAAATTGCGGTCGATGCTCGAGGAGGCCACGGAACATGAACGAAAACATGTCTTCCCGAATCACTTGGGCAAACCGACGGAATTCGTCCTTAAACATCTCCCCACGGAAAACAGCCCTCGTGGTGTCGTCATTACCCCAAACGGCAAGACGGCGTTCGTGGCAAACGCACTGGACGACTCACTCACCGTGATCGACGTTGAAACGTTGCGATCGGTTAAACGCATCGATTTGGACGGCCCTCGGAAAATCACGAAAACTCGCTACGGTGAACGCCTCTTTCACAACGCCGACATCACGTTTCAACGCCAATTTACTTGTCACACCTGCCATCCTGACGGGCATATTGATGGATTGACTTATGACATCGAACCGGATGGAATCGGCGCGAATCCCGTGGATAATCGCACGTTGCGCGGGATCCTGGACACCGCGCCCTTCAAATGGGAAGGCACGAACCCCAGCTTGCAACGTCAATGCGGACCGCGACTCGCGGTCTTTTTCACGCGCATCCAACCATTCACGCCCGAGGAACTGGAGGCACTCGATCGCTACATTTGCACCATTCCTCGACCTCCGAATCGGTATCGTCCTTTTGGCGCTGAACTGACCGAAGCTCAGCACCGGGGCAAGAAACTGTTCGATCGGAAGCGAACCAATGACGGAGGCCTGATTCCCAAGGAAGACCGGTGTGTTACCTGCCACCCTCCTCCTCTCTACACGGATCGAAACGTGCACGATGTTGGCACCCAGATGAAATATGACCATGAATCCGAATTCGATGTGCCGCATCTGAACAACATCTACGGTTCCGCGCCCTATTTGCACAACGGAATCGCCGAAACGCTGGAGGAAATCTGGACTCGATTCAATCCCAATGACGAACACGGCGTGACCAATGACATGACCAAAGATCAATTGAATGATCTGATTGAGTACTTGAAGACACTTTGAATGAGAATCGCCGCTGACATGTCATCAAGGCGCGAACCACGCGGGAGCACCGATGTGCGGCGCCACGCGGGAGTTGGGGGCGAGCGAGCGCGGCGGGGATAACCTGAGGCGACTACTGTCCAGCAACGGAGTACAACCATGACTGCACGACTCAATGGCCTTGACAAGACCAGGAAGATTTTATCTCGCCGGAGGAGTTTTGCGAGCGGGAACCAAGTTTTGTTACCGCCTGCAAAATCCATTCGACGCATGGCCTTGGTGGTTATGGCGGTGGGGCTCCTGCCAACGGTCGATTTGTGGGCGAAAGAGAGCGCGCCGGACGCGCGGAAGACCTCCCCGTCACCCGCCGCCTCACCGCGATCCGGCGGCGACTCCGCCACCGCTCCAAAGGGCGAAAAAGCGCGGGGCCTACCCTACCTCTACACGGACTGGACCCATTTCACGAAGAAGGATGGGTTGCCCAACGAGCACATTTTCGCGGTGAAGGCGGATGGGGCGAAGGTCTGGGTTGGAACCGAGGATGGGCTGGCGTGTTACAACAAGAAGACCGGGGAGTTTCAAAGCTGGAAAGAGGAGGATGGGCTGCCGTTTCGCGTCGTTTCGGCGCTGGATGTCGATCCGAAAACCGGCGACCTCTGGCTCGGGTTGTTCGGCGGTGGCCTGGCTCGCTTTAGTGGCGGCCGATTTGATCATTTTCACCAGTTGAATAGTGGGCTGGTTAACGACGTGGTTTATGGCGTGGCCATTGAGGGCGATAACGTGTGGGCGGCCACCACGGCGGGGGCCAGCCGGTTCAACACCGTCAAGAAGAAGTGGACGATTTACACCGAGAAAAACGCGCCGATGGAAGAGATTTGGAACTACGGCGTGTCGGCTAATGACGGCAAAGTCTATCTGGGAATCTGGGGAAGCGGTGTATTGGAATTCGACGTGGCCACCGAGCGATGGAAGGACTACCTTGACCCGGACGGTGAAATGGAAATCGACCTTTATCGAGATGACGGCGTGGTTCACGTCATTACCACGGGGACCAGCTACATCGACCAAACATTATGGGTATCCACCTACTTCGGCATGTGCCGTTACGACGGCCGGAATTGGCGCGGCTATTACGAGCATGAAACGGGGCTGCCCAGCGATTTCGGAAACGCCGTGAAGGGACGAAGCGCCGACGAGGCATGGTACGCGACCGACCAGGGGCTGGGCGTGATTACCGACTTCGAATCCGACACCTGGGTGACGTACACCAGGGATCCCGAAACGGATGGTGGCGCGGCCGTGATCCAACGGGGAACCGAGGTGCTCAAAACCGTGAAATTGAAGAAATGCATCCCTCACAATTATTGTTTGTGGGTCGAGATGGACAACAATGATGTTTGGGTGGGGACCGCGAAGGGGTTGGCTTGGGCCAAAGGATCCGGATACTACCCCGGCCTGCGCCCCGAGTCGGAATAATTCAAGATCGCGTCGCGTGACGCGGAACGCGAAGTTCAAGGGGGAATTGGACGATGTACGCATCGATTCAAAGAATGGTTGGCGGGATTGTGATCAGTGCTGTCGTTGCTTGCTCGACACCGTTGGCCGCGGCTGAAAAGGAGGGGAGCGCTGAAAGGACGAAGCGGGATGCGACGCCGTCGCCGGCCGGTGGTGCCATGGATTTGGATCCGGAAACGATCGAGGCGATGAAAAAGATCGATGCGGTCGGCGCCCATGGCGTTCCTGATCTGGAACTAAAGCTGGACGAAAGATACGCGCACACGGCGGAAGAGTTGGAGCCATATGGCCATGTGAAACCTTATAAGGAACACTTCCTGGAACAGATGGTCTATACCGGCCCGGGGCGGGCCAAACCCGAACCCGACCATGTGGACTCCGTGAAGCTTGGGTTTATTGGCCCTATTGTCCCGACCGTCTCCGTGGCGACCGGCGGCGGCAGCAACGCGGAGGATCTCGGGATTCAAATGCTGCGCGGGACCCAATTGGCCATCAAACACGCTAACCAGCAGGGGGGCTATCTGGACCGCGACGTCCCCTTTGAACTCGTCATCAGCAATGACAACGGGCTGTGGGGCGCTTCGGGAAACGAGATTATTAAACTGGCGTACAAGGATAAGGTGTGGGCCATTTTGGGAACCATTGACGGCGCCAATACGCACATCGCGATTCGTGTTGCATTGAAGGTGGAGATTCCCATGATGAACTCGGGAGACCTCGACCCAACGTTGATGGAAACCAACATCCCCTGGGTCTTCCGGTGCGTGGGAGACGACCGCAAAATGGGCTATATGCTCGTGGACCACATGTACAAGAACCTCGACTTGAAGCGGGTCGCGGTGATTCGAGCCAGCAGCCGGTACGGCCGGTTTGGAGTTCGTGAGATTCTGGATGCCAGCCGGCGGGTGGGGAGACCGATTGCCATCGAAATGGCCTATGAACTGGACCGAAAGGATTTCAGCCTGCAGCTTGAGCGAATACGGGACGCAAAGATTGATGGCGTTGTTCATTGGGGGAGCGCGGAGCACGGCGCCGTGATTCTCAATCAAATGCGAGACATGGGAATGGACCAGCCCTATTTTGCCTCCGATCGCTGCGTCTCGGACACGTTCCTGGAGATCGCGGGGAACAATGCGGAAGGCGTGGTCTGTGGGTACCCCTGGAATCCGGACCGCGAGGATCCCAAACTGGACGCGTTTCGGACGTCCTTCCGGGAGGAATACGGTGAGGAGCCTGATACATATTCGGCTCATGCTTATGATGGAATGAACATGTTGATTTGGGCCACGCAAGCCGCCGGGCTCAATCGAGCCAAAATCCGCGACATGTTGGCATATCGCGACAAGCCGTGGCTTGGCGTCACGGGAAAGATCCCACTCAGCGCCTCGCTCGACGACGCAGGCAAGGTCTTCCTGGCGCGATGCGAGGACGGAAAATGGAAGTACTACTCGCGCGAAGACTTGGAAATCGCTCGCTGATCCCCCACGTCTCGCAGCCGGTAATGTATTTCAGGCGGTTGGATTCTTCCGGATGGAAAGCCGCCCGACGCAAGCCGTCCTCCCGTTGGTCGGACTCGCGGCGGAGAACGTCATCCGCGACCGGTATGAATGGGGTCCTCGTTTGAATATCTCCTTGGTGCTGGGCGGCCGTCATGGTTTTATTAGAGCCTTCTAGAGCGTGTCCCAAGATTGGACCGCGGATCCACCTGGGGCGTCCGTCTTGCGGGATTCCCGGACATGGGATTGGGCTGTTCCTCTGCTTGAGCGCGATGCTCGCGTGGCCCGCCTGGGCGGAAGAAGCCGCGGATCCTTCCCCGAAATCCCCGTATTTCGACGCCCGTCGGCAGCGAACGGAGTACCGAGGGCCGGAGGGACCCCGTGTCGCGCTTGACCAGATCTCCGAGGTGCGCATTGGATACTTCGGGCCCTCGGATGCCAGTGACCCTATTCACGGACGCATGTGGCAAGCAGCCCGGGCCGCTGTCAAACGGGCCAATGAGGACGGGGGATATCAAGGAAAACCGTTTCGCCTCCTTCCGGTGTGGTCCGAGAATCCATGGGGAAGCGGCGTCAAGAAACTGACGCAACTTGTTTATGAACAAAACGTGTGGGCCATTGTCGGAGGAGTGGATGGTCCCTCCACGCATTTGGCTGAACAGGTGGTGACCAAAGCCAGGTTGCCCTTGATCAGTCCCCTTTCCACGGATAAGACCGTCAATCTGGCGAACGTGCCATGGATGTTTTCATTGGCCCCCGGCGATCACCGGATTGCCAAAGCGATGATTCCGTCCATCATTGAGGTGGTGGCCGACAAACCGTTCGTCATCATATCAGGGAATGACCATGATTCGTTTCTGCTGACCCGCGAACTTCGCAAATCGCTGAATCGGTTGACTGTCGTGCCAGAGTACCAGATGCTATTTGGTACCTCCAACAGACCGGAAAACCAGGTGGATGAAATCGTCCGCAAAAGTTTAACAGCCCACCCTGCCGCTGTCGTCGCCATCGCCGGAGTCAAGGATTCACTGCAGGTGGTTCGACGCCTTCGCCAGCGTGGATTCGACCAGCCCATTTTTGCTGGCCCAAGGGTAGGGCACCACGAATTCCTCGAACACATTGGCCCCGCGGCGGGAGACATTCGCTTTCCAGTCTTGATCGAGCCCTCACGGCTTTGCGTCAAGGACGCCACGTGCCTGGAACTGATTGGCGATGAACCCGACTATGCGTCGCTGCACACTTTCGACGCCGTCACATTGATTGTTGAAGCCATCCGGCGAGGCGGATTGAACCGATCGGCAATCAACCGCGCGCTTCGTGAGAATTCGCCTCGGCATGGAACTTCAGGAAGAATCCACTGGGACGGCTTGGGCGGCAACACCCGGGAAGTGAGGATGGGTACTGTCCGAGAAGGCCGCGTGGAGTTGTTTCCAAACGGCACGTGAACGAAGGCGGCTCGTGCTTGGTCACGGCCAAGAATTCGGCTCGCACTGGCTCTGCCAGTGTTGTTCCAACCGCGGCCCGGCAAGTCGGCAATAGCGGCGCCCGGGGCTCCCAACCCGAACTCGCCATGATAAAGCCACCAAGCGCCGGACCCAGCCCGGTCGACGACCAGTGTTTTCGCCCGGCGGGGTGCCGCAACCCATTACATGAACATGAAGATGGAAGGCTCGCATGAGTATTGACATTGCAATCGTCCCGGTCGCGGGGCACGGGACTCGGCTGTTACCCGCCACCAAAAGTCAACCGAAGGAGATGTTGTCAGTGGGGCGGCGTCCCGTTGTGCAATATGTCGTGGAAGAGCTGGGGTTGTCGGGAATCCGGCGGCTGTTATTCGTGACGTCTCATGGCAAGGCGTCGATTGAGCAGCATTTCGACATCGATGATCAATTGACGACTTATTTGCGTGAAACGGGTCGCGAGGAACAGCTCAAGGACTTGGAATTCGAGCGCCAAGAGATGGAATACTTTTACACGCGTCAGCGGCGGCAACTGGGATTGGGGCACGCGGTGCTTTGCGCGCGGCCGCTGGTGGGCAACCAGCCCTGCGTGGTGGCGTTGGGAGACTCCATTATTGGGCTTCACGCCCAGTCGGACATCGTGGCTCGCATGATCGAAGAGTTTGACGCGTCGGGGGCGGACGTGGTGGTGGCTTTTGAAGAGGTTCGGGCCGAGGAGGTGGTGCAATACGGGATTGCAAAGCCTCGGAAGCTGGCGAAACCTGTTTTCGAACTGGAGGACGTGATCGAAAAACCGACGGTGGAGGAAGCGCCCAGCAACCTGGCTGTCGCGGCGCGGTACGTGTTCAGCTCCGAGATTTTCGAGGCCCTGGCCGAAACGCCTCCCGGCAAGGGAGGCGAGATTCAGTTGACGGACGCGATTCAACGGTTACTGCGACAAGGCTGCAAGGGCATGGGCGTTGTCCTGGCGGAGAATGAACGCCGGTTTGACATTGGGAATTTCGACAGCTATTTTCGCGCCTTCTCGGAATTCGCGCTCAACGACCCCGTCTACGGCCCGGCTCTGCGAGATTTTGTTCGCGAGTTGCTCGATCGAGAGGAGAGGTGAATGGAATTACTACGTCGTCGCGCTTGTGCTCGGGCCGGCCTGATGGGAAATCCATCGGACGGCTATCATGGGAAAACGTTATCGGTCGTCATCCGAAACTACTTTGCGGAGGTGGTGCTCTACGAGTGGGAGGACGTGGAGATTGTCTTGGCGGCGGAGGATCGGGTTCGATTCGGGTCGGTCGAGGAATTGGCCCGCGATGTCGCTCTGCACGGTTACTATGGCGGGATCCGCCTGATCAAGGCAACGATCAAGACGTTCGTTGATTACTGCCGCGGTCGGCATACGTTGCACGATCGCAACTTCTCCATCCGCTATCAGACCAATATTCCGCGTGCCGTGGGACTGGCGGGCTCGAGTGCCATCATCGTGGCGACGATGCGGGCCCTGATGGACTTCTATCACGTCTCGATTCCTCAGGAGGTGTTGCCGTCGCTGGTATTGAGTGTGGAATCATCGCAATTGGGCATCACGGCCGGGTTGCAGGATCGAGTGGTTCAGGTCTACGGTGGTCTGGTATTCATGGACTTTTCCCCCGATTGCGTGACGCGGCGGCGGGGGCTAGAGTGCGGCCGGTATGAACCGCTCGACCCGAGTTTATTGCCCCCGTTGTACGTGGCGTTTAGCGAAGAAGCGGCGGAGCCCACGGAAGTGATGCACAATAATCTCCGAGCCCGCTATGAACAGAATGAACCGGCGGTGGTAAACGCCATGAAGACCTGCGCGGATCTTGCTCAGCAAGCGCGGGATGCCTTGGTTGAAAATCGGGGCGCCGAGTTAAGCTCACTGATGAATCAAAACTTCGACACCCGCCAATCAATTTGTCGCTTGCCGAGCGCGCACGCGCGGATGGTGCGGGCGGCTCGAGAGGTGGGAGCCAGCGCCAAGTTCGCCGGCTCGGGTGGCGCCATCGTCGGCGTTTACCGTTCGGAAGAGATGTTCGGCGATCTCCGGGAGAAACTGGGGCATCTTGGTTGCCGAGTGGTGAAGCCGGATATGGGCTGACCAAAGACCGCGAACGGCTACCGTAAACAATGGACTCACCACAACCTCATCGATAAGTTTGGCGGTAATGGGACGCAATAGACACGGTTTGACAGGCTGGTGTGCGGCGACGGTTCTGGTCAGCGCGTTTCTTCTGTTTCAGGTCCAGCCCATGGTCAGTAAAGCGATCCTTCCATGGTTCGGTGGAAGCCCGGCGGTTTGGACCAGCTGCATGTTATTCTTTCAAGTATTTCTGTTGCTGGGCTACCTGTATGCTCACCTCCTCGACCACTTTTCATCCAGCCGCTGGTCGGGTCTCATTCATCTTGCCTTGTTGCTGGGCGCCGTTCTGGTATTGCCGATCATTCCCGAACCGGCTTGGAAGCCACGTGATAGCGGGAATCCCCAATGGCGAATCCTGATATTATTGACGGTTAACGTGGGGCTGCCATACCTGTTACTGGCGGCAACGGCGCCGTTGATCCAGGCCTGGTACAGTCGCGTTTTTGACGGGCGTTCCCCATACCGCTTTTATGCCGTTTCCAATTTCGGGGCCCTGGTAGCGCTTTTATCCTACCCGTTCTGGATCGAACCGGCATGTGACATCCCGGACCAAGGCATGTTGTGGGCCAATGGATATCGAGCGTTCGCACTATTGAGCGGCGGCTTCGCGGTGGCCGTGACGTGCTGGAATCCGCCCCGCGTCCCGGCCCGCGCGAGCGGCGACGCGGGGGCCAAGGGAGGAGGCATTCCGTCCGCCCGGCGCTGCCTTTCTTGGCTGGTCCTGGCCGCCTTCGCTTCGATGGGGTTGCTCGCCGTGACCGACCACATCTGTCAGGACGTGGCCGTCGTCCCGTTCTTGTGGATCGTGCCCTTGAGCCTTTATCTGATCACCTTCATTCTTTGCTTTGACGGGGAGCGGTGGTACCGCCGAAACTTCTTCGCCGTGTTGACACTGGCCGCCTTCATGATGATCGCCGGGATCACGTTTCGGCACAATCTGCAGCCGATCTTGTATCGCCTGCACTGGTTGCTTGCACCGCTCGGCATCAGCGGAAACATCCCCGACGTCCTCAACAACCTGGCGCTGGAAGCAACACTTTATCTATTGGCGCTCTTCTCGATCTGCATGCTCTGTCACGGGGAACTGGTACGCAGCAAACCGGGGCCCCGCTATTTGACGCTGTTCTACCTTTGCATTTCGGCGGGCGGAGCGATGGGCGGCGTGTTCGTCGCCATGATATGCCCCCGGATATTCTCCCGCCACGTCGAAATCACGTTGTTTCTAGCTGGTGGAGGATTGTTGGGCACGTTCGTGGTTCTCGACAACTGGGCGAAACGCGAGCGGCGTTGGTTGTTCTGGTGGACATTGCTCGCCGCCCTGGCGGCCTCGGGCACGCGAAGAGCCAGACGAGTTGTGTGTCCACGGCACCGGGAACAAACCCCAAACGAAACGGACCGCTTTAGAAGCCTGGCGTCGGCGGTCAAACGGGAACGCCCCTGGTACACGCTCTGGAGCCCGTTGGTGCCGATCCCGTTCCTGGCCGCTGTAACGTTGCTGGCGGTGATTGTGGAGCCACCGCGGAATAATAATCTGGTATCGCGGCGGAGTTTTTATGGAACGCTGCGCGTGGTTGAACATGACGAGGGAACCGGCCAAGCACGCCGCAATCTATACAATGGGCGAATTCTTCATGGGACCCAGTTAACCGCGCCCGACAGACGGCGGGAACCGACCACCTACTATCACTTCGAAAGTGGGATCGGCTTAACCTTGACCAATCTTCTCCAAGTTCGCTCTCTGCGCGTGGCCGTCGTGGGCTTGGGCGCCGGCACCGTGGCCTCTTACGGCATGAAAGGGGACCATTATTGTTTCTATGAGATCAATCCAGACGTGATTGACATCGCCAATCAGCATTTTACCTTCCTGCGCGACTCACCGGCGGACATCCGCGTCGAAGAAGGAGATGCGCGGCTTTCCATGGAGCGTCACGCACCAGGGAACTATGACGTCATCGCGCTGGATGCCTTCAGCGGTGATGCCATCCCCACTCACCTGCTGACCGTCGAAGCCATGGCGGTTTACATGCGGCACTTGAAGCCAAACGGTGTACTGGCCGTGCACACGAGCAATCGGCACCTCGACCTGGTTCCCATCGTCTTCTTGCTGGCGGCATGCCATGACCTGAACGTGGTAAAGGTGGACGCGGACGATGAGGGTGGCGTTGCCGATGCCGCCTCCCAATGGCTGCTTTTGACCAACAACGACAGCTTCCTCGAAATGCCGGACGTGAAGGCAGCCTCCGTCCCGGTCGAGCAGCCGGACCCGGAAATCCGCGTGTGGACGGATCACTACAGCAACCTGTTCCAGATCCTTCGGTGACCGGGAAACGAGGCACGCTGCCGCCGGGGGAAGCGTTCGGTGGGCCGGTTTCCATTAATCTCAACAGTGACGGTTAAACGCGCTAGCCAGAGTCCGCTCGACCCTTAGAAGTGGAGGCGTGCGCACGGAAAACTTGGCCGGGATTCGGGATCAGCTGGGCGTCCCGCCGGTGGAGGTTCACCATGAGGAGGTGGAGGAAGCAGATGAGCCGCTGGCCGACGGACCACGCCCCCGGCACTGCGCGATCCGCAAAGGAGAAATGGAATACGTGGGCGGCACGCACCGCCCCTCGACTCGCCGCGTGATGGAATTCCTCTGGGACGACATCGTGCGGGCCGTCGACGTGTGCCCGGAGTCCCGCACGGTCCGCACGCCGGCCGAGCTTTGCTGGGAGCGGGCCCAGGCCGTTAAAATCGAGGGTGGCAGGCTGAGTGACGCTAATCGATGAGGCCGGCAGGCCGTACGTGGCAGATTTCGGTGTAGCGATTGAGGAAGAGGATTTCGGAAAAGGATCGACCTGCACGGGAACGCCAGACTACATGAGCCCGAAGCAGGCTCGCGGGGAAGGGCACTTAGTTGATGGACGATCGGATGTTTTCAGCCTCGGCGTCGTGTTGTATCAGTTGTTGACGGGAGTTCTTCCGTTTG
>JBNJEM010000059.1:0-20827 GCA_051745935.1 Planctomycetota bacterium | reverse complement strand
GTTCGCCCATGCCGAGGTGCTCCGCCGTAGGTCGGGAATCCTTTCCCGAGACGAACCGCCGGAACACCCCGCCACGACCCCCGCCCGTCGAAGAGGCAGCCGAGCTGTACGGCGGCGTGTCAACGAACCCGGCAGACCCCGAACGACCAGGCCACGCCGTCAACGTCCGCGGACTGGAACCCCGCCAGCCCATGCACCCGGCGCACGGCGTGGGCGCCGCGGGCGGACGAAGGCTCTGAATGCCCCGTGGCGGCGTGACGCGGGCTGGGCATGAAGGTGCCTTCCGTCTCGGGACGGAGTCCCAAGCTACCAGATCGCCGGGAAGCTCCGCCACGTCCGCCGGCCGTAGCTCGGGAATCCCTTCCCGAGACGAACCGCCGCAAGCGCCCCGCCAGCTGTTCTTCGCGCAGCATGATCCAGTCGCGTCGATAGGAATACCGGTCGCGGATGACTTTCTCCGCCGCGAGTCCGACCAACGGGAGGACGGCTTGCGTCGGACAGCTTTCCACCCGGAAAAATTTAACCGCCTGAAATATACTTGATTGAGGGAGACACGAATGGCAACGTTTTTGATGTTCGGCACGTATTCGTCAGGTTTCGCCCGAAAAATCACCTCGGAACGTACTCGCAAGACGCGGGAACTGATCGAGAAGATGGGGGGGCGGGTCAGAGACATCTATGCCTTGCTCGGAGAGTATGATGTGATGATCGTCGCCGACTACGCCCGGATGGGGAGGGCGTATCGATTTAGCCACATGCAGTAGGCTGATCGTCCGAGAACCCCATGGGCTTCTCCGTCCCGCGGGTAAACAACTCTGATAGGCTAAATGTGATGCCGACAACACCCTCCATACTTCCCGCCTCGCCACCTGGGGCTGAAGACCCTCACCCAGGCGGCCCGGAGCTGCATCGAGTTCGCCGCGCCGCAAGGGCGCGTTGGGATGCTGACGATGCACTCGTTCATGTTCATCAGCTCGTACGAAAGGCAGCGGACGTGGATTCGCGATCGCGTCGCCGTTTGAATCTCGAAATCACGCGTCGCCCATCAGGACGCCCGAGAACCGTTTCTCACACGAAAAGGTCTTGAAGATCCAAGGGGTTGGTGCACGGTTCCAATGGTGAAAGGAACTCACCAACCTTGGCAACGCTGCGCTGCAAGTACTGGCCCGCCTGGGGACTCCGAAAAACATGCACGCATTGTCCTTTAGCGTCGACGATCCAATATTCGACGATACCAGCTTCTGCGTACAACGCCGCCTTCTCGATCAAATCAGCCTGCAAACTGTTGTCCAAAACTTCAATTGCCAGCTTCACGTCGGCGGCAGTTGGGTGTCGATCGCGATAGCGTCCCGCCCGCACCCACAGAAGATCGGGCTCGGGACGGCTGTGCCAGTCAGACAAGTCCAGCCCGGTTTGTACGGTGACACGAATCGTTTGCCGCTCTGTTGCGTGGACCGACCACTCATTCAAGTAAGCAATCAAGTCGTCGTGAACAGGCCCAGCCGGATTCATTTCGCGAATTTCCCCGCAGATTAACTCAATCTTTCGGTCCAAATGATCGAAAGCACCTCGCTCCACCATCCGATCGTATTCAGCGACGCTAAGGTGCAAATTCGTGCTCACGGATTTGGTTCCTTACTTATGCGCAAGAGTTTGATGGGCCACCACTCATGGATATTCTAAATCAGAGTTGTGGCAAAGGAAAGATTGGGAGAGAGAACGTGTCCGGACAGAATGGCACTTTCATTCTTGTAACTACGCTGGTGCCAAACGGTCAGTCAGAAAAGCCAAAAAAGGGGTCAGGTATGTGGAGCGGAATGCCTACACGGCTGGTCTGTGCGACTGGCCCGACCAATGGCGGTTTGGCAGTCTGTGGCGGTGGGCGTACGCAGCGAAGGCGGGGCAGTGAGGGCCCGCTTCACGTCGCGACGATACTCGGGCCCAGAAACGCCCGCGGCTTGACTTGGGTTAGCCCGAAGTCGTCAGCCCGCGTTCTCGCTCGTTTTGGGTTCTGAAAATCGACGTCAGCCCCGGCGAGTTTGGAAATGCTCGGCGGAGGTGCCGGTGCTCTGGCCCTCGCGTTGATGCGGCGTGAAACGCCCCCATGTGTCGCGAGTTTTGGGAAGTGGACTGCGCGTCTTCGTCTTCAGCTCCCGCACCACATGCGTGTAAACCATCGTCGTCTCGACGCTCTTGTGGCCCAGCAGTTCCTGGATTTCGCGGATTGTCCGTGCCGTTCATCAACAGGTGCGTGGCGAAGCTGTGGCGCAGGGTGTGCGACGTCACATGCTTGGTCAGTCCTGCCTTTCGCGCCGCCCGACGGACCGCCTTCTGCAAGTCCTGATCGTAGACGTGATACCGGCGCGTCTTACCACCCGCAGGATCAATCGCCACCTTGTCGGCGGAGAACACGTACTGCCAGCCCCACTCACACCCATTTCGGCCAGAAACAGGTCCAGCGTCTGCTCGAAGCTATATCCGGCATGCGCGTGGGCGAAGAGCAGGAACTCCCGCACCCAGCGCCAAGTTCTTTTCTTGAAGGAACTTGGCATATCCGCCGAGCACCTCGTGCAAATGACCATCGCGTTCCACGATATCTCGGTTTCCTGTTTATCCCTGATCGCCATAAACGTTTGAGGTAACCGGGCGGCGGGCGATGAGGAACACGCCCGGCTGACCGAGAACCTTTCCAACACGTCCACTGTGGAATCGCCGGAAATCTAGCCGCTCCGGTTGACCTCTTGGTTACGCGGGGACGGCTAACTGCTCGGCAATTGCGTCCGGCAACGCGATGGGCACGAAGTACTCTGCCGGGTAAAGGTAATCCTCACGCGATTCGTCAATCACCCGAAGATAGCCTTCTTCCACGGCGGATGCGTCAGGAAGTACTTGGTACGCCTTGCGGAGTTCCAGCTCGTCGCACCCCTCATTCCGCACGCACAATACGAATTGCGGTGTTTGCTTTTCTTGCGTCATGGTCAGTCATCCAGGAAACGCTTCATCTTGAACCCCTTCTTGCCTACGCCGTGCGCCTCGTACCAATGCACCTCCGCACGACGAATTCGGCCACTTGCCAGACGTACACTCGCCTCGCCTTTGAGCTTTCGCCATCGACCGCGCCCATACCGCTTCCGGACCTGTGCCAGGGTGCGGATACCCCGCCCCGCCGCGATCGTTTCAACGTTTCTGATCTCGCCGATAATCTCGAAGTACATAGCCGGGATTGTACCATCGCCCGCGTCCCGGGGAAGCATGGTGCAACGGACGCCGTCCCAACCTGCCGCAATCGGGCGCGACAGGACGAAAATCGACGCGACGATCGATGTGCGATGGGGCTGTATGTTAACACTTTTCTATCGTCGGCTTTCGAAGCCGCCCGCACCGCGCAGCAGCGCGGTCTCGTCTCCGCCGTCCGTGCAGACGATCGTCGCCGACTTGCACACGAGTAGGCGACGGTGAAGATCTCCGCCTCGCGTGCAACCGGTTCCTCAACGTGAATTGCGTGTTTTCGGGGCTCGCAAGAGTAGAGGCCGTCCCCCCCACATACACGGCTCCTGATGCTTTGACCGCGTAACGGCAAAGCTGACCGGGCCGCCACCAATCAGCGTTCGACTTGCCCCCCGGGACCGGTAGTTCCGGTCCAGGGACCCGTTCTGCTCGTAATTGTATTGGATGCCGTCCAGTCGTAACATAGAAGGAACCGTAGAGATCAGGAATATGATTCGTATCGTAGCAACCGCCGATCAGATTCGCCAATTGGAACAGGCGACCGATGGAATCGAATTAGTCGACGAAAACGGGAATCGCCTGGGAATTGTTGAAGTTCTTGATTGCCCTAACACTTCAGCGGCGGGGGGCGACATGGAGCAGTTGGCAACTCGCGATTTCCCTCATCAGCAGGGGCGAGCCGTCCGCCGGACTGACCTTGCCTTGTTTCGGACCTCTACATGTGGGATTCTGCACCTGTCGGAATGGCCGCGAGAGTGGTCGACACTATCGAAACGTCTTCTCAACCTGATGATATAATGACGTCGACTATAAAATCTTGCGCGGAAAGCGGATTTCACCACAGACTTTCTGGGCTTGTTGCGATTGTCGTCGCAATCGCCCCTTGGGCGGTTGGATGCAACGAAGCACGTCGCGAGGCCGAGTCAGTGAAGGGTGATGTCCATGTGGGATCAAGCTCCGTTCGGAGGCTGCTATCGAACGAAGAGCTTCAAATCGCAGGAACGCATATCTCGCCGACGGTATCCGCGGAATTTACGACCGATGGGAAGTGGATCGTCGTATCTGGAACCGACGGCGTTAGCATCCCTCTCAACCCAAGGGCCACTCATATGTCACTTAATCGAACTCAGGGGTTGCTGTGATGAGCCACTAATTCTTGTTTTGCCTGGCCTGCGCCGGTACATGTACCACTCCCCCTCATTGCTGATCGTCAGGCGGGGATTACCAGAGCGATGTCAGGCGGGACGTTGACCAACGCGACCAGCGGAATGTGCTCGTCGAACGGGGCCAACTTGCCGCCTTGACGCGCGGCTAATCCGGCCAGATACAGATCGGTGATTTGTTGGTGGCCGCGGAGCTGCGAGACATCGAATAGAGTGGAATCGGTCAGCGAAACAACATCCGACCAAAACGCATGTCCCGGCTGACTGCAGAAGGTGCGCAGCCGGTCGGTCACGTCAATTGGACTCGCGGAGCCGGTCGGATACGCCGGATTGCTCAATACGCGGACCAATCCGTTCTCCGTAATGGGACACGTGGCCCAGGACGCCGCGCCCACAGCGGCGAACCAGCGATGTGCGGCGTCGTGGTGTGCGCGCGCTGCGTCGAACAGAGCCACGAGGACGTTGATGTCCAGCAAATACGTCACGCGGACTCGTCCCTGAGTTGATTGACCAGTTCAATTCCTGGAACCACCCCATTGTCGCGCCGGGGAAACACCGGAACCCCATTGCGCATCGTCCCCGGCAAGCTGGTCGGACTCGTCGGCCCGGAAGTGGCTCCAAGAGGCTCGACGACCACCTCCAAACCATCCGGCAACTGGACCCCCGGATGGAGCACAACCACCCCGTCATGCACCTTGCCACGGTAATGCATCGCATCGCTCCACTGGCCTTTTCGCTTGCCTTCCCCGTGCCAGAATCCTTCACTGTAACCGTTCACGGACAATAGACCGATATCCGCGGAGGTTCGCGCTTCGGTTGCACACCTTGAAAAAGGGCTTTGGCGGATGCAAATGCCACGGGCTTGTCCCGTGGTCCGTTACGTTCCACGCTACCGACGGCCAGGAGTAGTGTTTCTGACAGTTTGTATGGCATCCATGCGGGCTCCTGTGTCCAGGCCGTGTAGTGGCACCCGTGAACGGCTACCCTTCACAAAGCCCGCAAATTCACACCGAAAATCAGAGTGATTGACATTCCAGGCACTCAAATCTCGACGTGAAAGCGGGCCTGCACCCCCAAAAGCAGCGTGCCCGCTTTCATCCTTTCATCCTTGACAGACAGCATACCGCCACTTACGATAATCGGAGGCTGTATAAGACTATCTCCACTACAGGAGAGCGTCTAATACTGAAGCTTGCTGACTGTCCCTGTATGGGCGGCAGTCGCGACCGGCTGATTCAACCGGCGATTCTGGTGATCCTGACTGAAGGGCCACCGCATGGATACCAGGTCGCCGAACGCATTGGGGAGATGTGCCTAGTTTCTTGGGCGAGAAGCCCGATGTATCGGGGGGCTATCGCTTCCTGAAGACAGACGACCATGGAATGGAAGGGACTTGTCGTGGGGGCTTGGGATCTCTCCGAAAACGGCCCTGCAGGAATGTGTTACCAGATCACGCCCAACGGGTCGGCAGTCCTTGGGAGAGTGGGTCAAGACATTGGAGGATCACCAAAAGCAGATTACCGACTTACTTCGAGCAGCGCGAAGAACGATGCGGCGTTGAGTGATGCCCAGAGGCTCTTCTTGAGAATTGAGCGGAATGGCGGCCACGATAGGGAGAGATGATCCATGCGGAAGATTCGAGTGATTCTCGTAGGCGGCTTCTTGGGAGCCGGAAAGACAACTCTCGTTGGAGCGGCAACCGAAAGGCTGACTGCCCAGGGCAAGCGGGTCGGGCTGATTACCAACGACCAGGCCGCCAACCTCGTCGATACGGCTGCCCTTGCCAAGCCGGGTTTTCCGATCCAAGAGGTAAGCGGCGGTTGCTTCTGCTGCCGATTTGACGATCTCGTGGCGGCCATGGAGCGAATAGTGGAAACGGAGACACCAGATATTCTGATAGGCGAGCCGGTCGGAAGTTGCACGGACCTCTCTGCAACCGTTCTCCAACCCATGAAGCAACTGTTCGCCGAGCGATTTGATCTAGCATCGTTTTCTGTCTTGGTGGATGCAACGCAATTGCGAAACGCTCTTCAAGATGGTCACGAACGCCGCTTTCCGGAAAACGTCCTCTACATTGTGCGCAAGCAACTCCAAGAATCCGATGTTATCGTACTCAACAAGGCGGACCTTGTTGAAGGTGATGAACTGGGCGAGTTGCAGGATCTTTTGAAGAAAGGATTTCCTCAAGTGCCAGTGATAACCATCTCGGCACTGGGCGGAAACGGCGTTGATTCATGGCTCCATCACGTACTAAACGATCCGGATGTGGGGCGCACAATCGCCGAGGTGGACTACGATGTCTATGCGGACGGCGAGGCCGCCCTGGGCTGGCTCAACGCCGCCGTCCAACTTCAGGGCAGTCCCGAGACTGACTGGAAGCGTTTCTGCGAGGACTTCATGGAAGCGATGCAAAGCGAGTTCCAACAGTCGGCTGCGGAAGTCGCCCACCTGAAGTTTCACCTGACTGCTGGCGACAGCGCGATAACAGCGAATCTTACCAGCAACCGGGAAGAACCCTCCGTTCGTGGACAAATCGAAGGTGCGCCATCGGAAGCCCGTCTGGTGATGAACGTCCGTGCCCACATCCATCCGGCCCAACTTCGGTCAGTAACGGAAAAGTGTTTACAGACCGTGGTCGGGGAAGCGATCCAGTTTGTGGTGGACGATCTGAGCAGTTTCGCACCGGCACGCCCGGAACCAACGCATCGGTTTGGAAGTGTTTTGTAACACATTGGTAACGAAGCATCGCTCCGCGAGGACAAAAGAATGCGGCTACCCGAAGAGACTAACAGCATCCTGAATCGGGCACTTGACGGAAGGGCACCCGGGAAAGAGGAGTGTGCCCATTTACTTAGCTTCCCTGCCGAGTCGTTGGAAGCCAGAGCGGTGATGGCCGTGGCCGACCAGGTGTCTCGGCGTCGATTTGGCAATGAGGCGATACTTCTGGGACAAATCGGAGTCGAGACGGCTCCTTGCCCCGGAAATTGTCAATTCTGCGTGTTCGGCGAAGAGTATACCACTTTCGAGAGAACTCGCCTGACGACGGAAGAAATCGTCGCACGAGCCCTTTCGTTTGCGATATCGGGCGACCTCTACGCCGTTTTTCTGATGACGATGCATGAATACTCCTTGGACGATCTGCTCTCGGTCACCGAAGAGGTCCGACGAGCTATTCCGCGGCAGACCCAGATCGTCGTGAACATCGGGGACCTCGGTATCGCTCAAGCCAAGCAACTGAAAGAGGCTGGCGTCCATGGAGCATACCATGTCTGCCGACTTCGAGAGGGCACGGATACCAACCTTGATCCCGAAGAGCGAAAGAAGACCTTCAAAGTAATTCGGGACGCTGGCCTCGATTTCTATTACTGCTGTGAACCCATCGGACCAGAACATACGCCCGAAGAACTTGTCGAGCAGATATTCCTGGGCATTGAGCATGGTTGTTTCCAACATGCGGCCATGCGACGGGTCCACGTGCCAAGCCTGCCGGTGAGTGATCGTGGGCAAATCACGGAACTTCGGCTCGCCCAGATTGTGGCCGTCGTAACTCTCGCCACCCTCCGATGTCAGGAAACCCGGAGCATCGCCGTCCACGAGCCGAACCTCCTTGGTCTAACGGCGGGTGCCAACGTGGTCTACGCCGAAACGGGAGCCAACCCTCGGGATACGGAAGGCGATACATCACTGAACCGGGGGATCGACATGTCGGCGGCTCGGAAAATGTTGTACGAAACCGGGTTCGCGTCATTGAAGCGGGGTGACGGCGCATCGGTGGCCCTCGACCTGGCGTATTTGTAGGAAACGGACGCGAAGCACTGGAGGACAAGAACCTGGATGCCATCTCGGTTGCCCCCCAACCACTGGCACTCCATGATGGTGATCCTGGCGGCGAAGGCGGGCACGCATTGCTTTGTGGAGAAGCCGGCCAGCCACGACACCCACGAAAATGCCAAGATGCCAAACGAATGCCAAACGAAGACACCCGCCGTTTTGAGCAATGCCAAACGAAGACACCCGCCGTTTTGAGCGGCCGCGCGGGCCCGTTCGCTCATCCGCCGCGCGCCCCCGAATGCCCGGCGGCATCGCGTCTCCAATTGGTCCAGCAACATCACGCACGCCGTCGCGTTCAGTCCGTGCGCCTCGAAAATCCCCAGCGCCTGGGCATCCAGCCCGTTCAGGCCCCCCTCGGTGACCACCCCGGAGCGCCGACACAACGCGTCGTCGGCCACCTGTTGCACCAGCGTCAAGTACTGCTCCAGTGCGGATCCTGCACCTGGAAGTGCTGGAGCATCGACGAATGCTATCCTCGGGGGCAGAACAAATCGTCTGTTATGATAGTTTCGAGAATGGAGAAGCACGCTCGCTGCTGAGTGAGGGGACGGTCGGGGTCAGATCTTGACTTATATTTCAGGCGGTTGGATTTTTCCGGGTGGAAAGCTGCCCGACGCAAGCCGTCCTCCCGTTGGTCGGACTCGCGGCGGAGAAAGTCATCCGCGACCGGTATATAACTTATGCTGACGCTGGAAGGGGCCTGTTGCGGTGCTTGGATGGATTCCCTCTCGCAACGGGTGCCGCGACGCAACTTGTTCGAACCGTTTTCGAGTGGCTACGGGCGTCCGCCGTGCCGGACGCCTGGACAACGGCAAAGCGGTCGTTTGCGGAGTTCCGAGAAAGACGGGCAAGGCCGTGGCGGGCGGAGGTCTTTTCGGGGGGCAAGCGAATTGCGGGCAAGGGAATGTACGGCACGAGAATCCAGGCCGTGATGCCGGAAGCCATGCGCGTCCGTCTTCCGCTCCGCCGCCCGCGCCGCCCAACGCCCGCTTGTGCGTAGCCGTAGCGTTCAACCCACGCGCGTCCTGGTCCGCGCCTCGAAGCAGGTGATTTCTTCCTTCAACTGGTTGATCCGTTTCTTGAGCGAACGCAGCGTCAACTCACCAACGCGATCGTCCCCCCGCTCCACTCGTTTCTTCTCGTAAAGCGCTTCGAGATCTCGCAGTTTCCTACGTGTGTTCTCACATTGCCGTCGATTCTCGATCATGACAGAATCACCTCGCGGCGGAGAAAGTCATCCGCGACCGGTATACATTCGATCGCGGGACCGAACAGTTCACGGGCGAACGTGCCGGCGCATGGGATCGTCACTCCGGGAGTTTCTCCGGCGATGGAACGGGCTGGCCGTCTTTCCAGTCGATCGGCAGGACGGAGAGGTACCACGTCTTTCCGTTCGTATTGTTTCCCTGGTAAAAAAGATAATCCTGGCCGTCGTCCTGGAACAGGTACGGGTGGCCGGACTCGCTCGAATTCCAGCTTCCAGGTGGGCCATTGGGTATGAGGGGTTTGTCCGACAATCGCTTGAAATTCACGCCATCGTCGCTGGCGGCCACGCCAATCTGTTGCGGATCATTGTTGTACCCACCGGCGTAGAACATGTAGAGGCGACCGTTGTGACGGGCCATCGCGGCGGCCTCGATGCAACGCTTCTCCCAGCTCAGGTCCAGGTGTGGGTCATCGAGTTCCGTTGGGACGGTGGGGGCCAGGATCGGCCCGTCGACATTGAGCTGAGTCCAATCCTCTCGCGAGAAATCGCTCTCCAGCGGCGCCGCCGCCACGCCTTGCATCTGGATCTTCATGTCCGGGTCGCGCGTCGACCAGTACAGGAGCAGCTGGTCACCATGCGCAATGACGTCCGCGTCGATCGCCCGGCCAACGGTCCAGTGACCGGTGGGCCGAAAGATCGGGTTGGTGGAATTGCGCGCGAAGTCAAGTCCATCGTCGGACCACGCGTGACAGATCGCGTCCCGCCTGCCGTTGCCGTAGGTTTGGTAGAACAGATGGATCGTGCCGTCGAGTACAATCGCGCCCGGCGCTGTAAATCCCTTCGCTTCGGCCGGGCCCGTGTTACGCAGTTCACCGGCTTTCGTCCAGTCGACCAGGTTGTCGCTGGTCGCCACCCCGATGCTCCACCCGGCCGTTGGTTTGTTTTTGTACGGCGGCACGGAGTAGTAAAGCCAATACGTCCCCTTGAACTTAACGACCGCCGGATCCTTCGAAAAGGGACGCCCGCTGACGTCGTCCGCGAAATACATGCGGGGCGTCTCTCGCGGTGGAGCGGCCGAGACGTGCCCCGTGACTGAAAGCGCGGTGAACACCCCGAAAATGACGAAGAGCTTCTTACTGTATTGCATGGTTCGTGCCAGTTTAACAATCGATACCAAACCCCGGTGTCCGCTTCCAAGACTCGCCTTGGACGGCGAGACCCCTGATTGGTTTTGACGTGGCTCTTTTGAGGTGGCTATGAAGTCAATCGCGGCTCGATCCGTCGCGTGGTAGGGGCTTCGCAAGTTCGCTAACGTCAGCGGCGCGGTGCCAGGATGGAACGTAACCATCCCCGAACGTCGTGGCACCGGATCCGTTCCGAAGATAGTCGCACGCGATCAATGTCTTCGATTCTGACGGCCATGATCGTGGATGTCAAGCTTTTGTAGTCTTGGAAAACGGCACGCCTGTCCTTGTGATATCGGTGTTGAGCGTGTTCGCACTGTTCAGCATATTGCGACTGGTAGTCAGACGCAGTAGGGACTGGCACAAAGATCCTATTTTCGCTATCCCATTCAGCTTCCCGACTATTTACCAGCCCACCGTGGCCCCGCGGGTACAAATCACCACGGGACGTCCCCGCCGCCCGCCAACGGCGCTGATTGACGCATCCGCCTCCATTCGGCATGCGTGTAATACCGGCAGACGCACATCCCACCCGCCCACCGACAATAACTCACGTCTGCGTGCCCATTGCCCCGTGGGTCCGTGACACCATGGAACCCCCACGCCGTACCCGTGCCCTGGGGTGGTCAATTTCTTAGGTGGTTCACGTTTCGACTGTTGCGCATTTGAAGATGCCTCTGTGTTCGGCGTAGGTGACGTTACGGCGGAAGGTGTCTATCGTGTTGAAGCTCTTGGCGTACCCCGTGAAATAACAAGTTGCGCAACAGACTCGCACTGCGCATTTTCGCTATCCCATCCAGTTCCCCGACTGTTTACCAGCCCACCCGTGCCCTGGGTGAATCCATCGCGCCCATGACAGGTGTATGTCGCTCGCGGAAAATGGGGTTCGTCGAAACATGCCAACACGCGGTCGTTTGGCCGTCCGGCCGGAAAACTACTCCTACCGAGCAGCGCCGGCACGGTGCTGCCCGGGGAGATCTCCGGCCCGCCTTGGCGTCCGAGTCGCGTCACGCATGGCTCGGCAGTAAGGGGTAAGCCAATTTCCCGCAGGCGATCTTCCCTCACGCTTTCCGTTCCCCCGGCTTCAGGTCGCCCGGATCCCGTCGGAACCCCCACATCAGCGGGCGGAAGCGATTGCGTTCCCCTTTCGACGGCTTCGCCTTATGCTTTCGCGTGACCTTCTTCCTCGGGTCGTCCAGGACGTGTACCTTCCCCCGGGGAACGGCCACGTCATTTCTTCCAGGCCGACGTCATCTCGTAAACCTTGAGCGACTCGACGGTCACCGAGCCGCCCTTGGCCGTTAACGAGATCGTGTCGATCGGCTGTCCCTTGTCGCGACGGCCACTGGTCTTGTAGCACGCGCCACCGCCACCGACCAGCTCGTACAGCGGCCGGTCCACGAGCACGCGAAAGGTGACCTTGCCGTCTTTCATCTTCAGTGGCATTTGATCAAGTTTCCGCGCGTTGAAGTCATAGGTCGCCGCGTTGTCACCGAATTGGAGCACGGCCTCGGCGGCGGTTCCCTGCTTCAAGGTCACCAAAATATCAAAGAGTTGTCCCTGGACGCCACGTGTGACAGCGGGCGTTTCGGCGGTTAGCTCCGCGTTTTCCACCGTCTTGGGATTCGGCTTGCGGAGTTCCTCGAGCTCCTCGATCGGCGTGGCGTACATCCGAATACCATCTTCCGTGGTGTGCAGCGTCAGGTTGGCGGGCACGGTGAACGTCTGGTTGAATGGCATGCCGGGCATCTCGATGCCGCGAGTCCAGCCCATCTGCACGACGCGCCCGTCGGGCGGATTGCTGAAGCACTGCGAAGCGTAGTAGTTACCCCAGTGGAGGCGGTGTTTTCCTTCGTGGTCCGGAATGAACCGCTTGCCGTCAAACTCTCCAATCGCATATTGCGCGTCCGCGCCGTAAACAATCCATTTGGTCTTTTCCGGATTGCCGTCCACCGGCAACTCCAGGAGTTCCGGGCACTCGAAGTAGCCGGGGATCTTGCTCGTCAATTCCCATTCTTTGAGGTCCGAACTCGTATAAATGGCGATGTTCCGGCCAACTTCCGGGTCTTGGTCAAATACGGCGATCACCCAATGGTTTCCCGGCTCGTACCAAACCAGTTTCGGGTCGCGGCCCGAGTGCCGGATGATGGGGTTGCCTTCGTAGTATGTCCAGGTCTTGCCACGGTCGGTCGAGTAGGCAAGGGCCTCACCGCAACCGGTGTCGGTGAACGCCAGGACCATCGTCTTTGCGTCGCCCCGCTGCCAGCCCGCGGTGTTGTTCACATCGACATTCCCGCTTCCAGAGAAACAGTTCTTGACCGCCATGCTCGGGTGACGGTTCTCGACCTGGCCGCCGAAGGGGCGCAGTGCCCGGTCCTGTTCGGTCCAGTGAACCATGTCGGGGCTGGTCGCATATCCCCAGTACATGTTGGCCCAGTTGCGGCCGGCCGGGTTGCACTGCCAGAAAAAGTGGTACTGGCCGTCGTAATAACACATCCCGTTGGGGTCGTTGTTCCAGCCACGCATCTGACTCATGTGAAACCGCGGACGCAGCGCTTCGTCATAGAGCGGTTGCAGGTGACGAATCTCGTCGCTCGATTCGAACATGTCGCAGATCCCGGGTGCTGCGCGGGCCACCACCGTGGCGGTCTCGCCGATGTATTCCTCCATGTTGAGGTAGGTCCACCAGTCGATGGCGTCTTTGTTGGGCGGGAAATCGCAATCCAAGTTGTGGACGAGTTGGTCGCCGGCGTGAATCGTCATTCGGCCCTTCTGGCCGTTGTTGGAAACCGGAAAGATGATGTACTTCCCGGTGATTTTGATCTCTTGAGTATGTTGCTCGTGAGGATTCTTATCAGCGCGCCCAGCGGGCGCGGGGGCTGGCTTCTTTTTCGCCTTCGTGTTGCTTTGCACGATATGGTCGACGTTGATGTGGCCCCAGCCCCCTGACGCCTTATCAACGATTTGTAGGACCGCGTTCTCACCCTTGAACTCCTGGACGTCCCAATTCTCCCAGTTCAGGAACTCGCTGCCGCCAGGCTCGGTGTTGGGGCCCGTGGCGGTGCGGACGACTTCGCCGTCAATGAGCAGGTTCATGCAGGTCTTGCCGGCGTGGCCGCCACCGCCGATCAGGAAGTTGATGTAGTCCCGCTCGATGGTGAACTCGCGCGAGGTGAGCTTGCCCGTCGGCTTGTCGCCGCCGAGGAACGAGTTGACCAGTCTTTCGCCTTCAAAACCGGTGACCTGCATCTGGCCGTCGAGTGTGCCTTTCGCCGGGGATGTGCCGAAGGCTTTCCCTTCGACGTTCCAACCACCGTAGTCGGTCGCTTCAAAATCTTCGATCAAGATATCGTCGGCGGCCGCGGCGGCCGAGCAGACCGTCAATGCAAAAACTACGAACGAAAGACAGGTTGCGGCGAGGAGGAGCTTCTTCATGGCGGGTTCTTTCTATCACGATACTTTGGGGACCGGAGAAACCCGAGGCATTCAACAGCCCGTAACAAAACTAGGTTTCCGGTTCCAAAACTCCTGGGATGACAGCAAATCTGAACGGTTAAACCTCAACGGTTTCATTATGGCTTCCAAAGCAGTATATTCGATTAAGGATCACTCGAAAAGCCACTATCCGATTTCCTCGAATATGGTAACCGTTCACGGGCAGGAGACTGATGTCCGCGGACGTTCGCGCGTCCGTTGCACATATTGAGGAAAGGCTTTTCGAGGTGCAAATGCCACGGGCTTGTCCCGTGGTCCGTTACGTTCCACGCTACCGACGGCCAGGAGTAGTGTTTCTGACAGTTTGTAGCGGCGAAGGTGAACCACCACGGGACAAGCCCGTGGCATCCATGCGGGCCTTGCGTGTCCAGGTCATGTAGCGGCACCCGTGAACGCCTACCAAGTATGATGGCGCTCCGAGGCCGTCGAAAACGTCTCCCTCGACGGCTTCGGAGGGCCGGCGTGCCCACCGGTTTGGACATCCTTTTACAGCCTCCTACAGCCGGTATATTTCAGGCGGTTGGATTTTTCCGGGTGGAAAGCTGCCCGACGCAAGCCGTCCTCCCGTTGGTCGGACTCGCGGCGGAGAAAGTCATCCGCGACCGGTATAACAAAACTAATTTCGGCTTTGAACAATCCCCTAAATCAACAAGGGCAATCGTGGAACACCAAGCCTCTCGGACACCCGGCGACGAGATCCAAAATCCCCGATACAATTCGATTATAGCGTACTTTAATGCCACGTTCCGGTCACGCGGCAACGGCTGGGTACATCCAAACGTGTTGGTTGCGCTGGCTAGGGCCAATACCCTCCCAACGCCGCTTTCGCGCGATCCAGAAGCATGGCAGGTCGTGGCGCAGCCTTAAGGGGTTGCTCGAGAATAACTGGCGCAATTCAACGTGCCTCCGAATCGTCCGGCACACTGGCTCCGCTCGCGATCCTCGTTTTGTGGAGAGGGAACGTGTCTTGCCGCTCGCTCAGGAAAGTGCCACCCTCCGAAAAATGCCGCAGTTATTCTTGAGCCGTTCCTAACCAACCCCCGCTCGGTCGAAAGACTGTTGGGCGTGCTGGAGTACGGAGTGATGTGGACCCCCGCGTCCAAGCCCGGGTGAATTACCGTCGATTCTGACCGCGCAGCAATTCGTCGGCCCACGAGTCATCGTCCGGCAAAAGGGGTGGATCGGGGCTTCGTCGATAATCGATGTCCTCGTCGTAACCACCGTTGCGGTAGCATTGTTCGATCAACGTTTGCAGATCCAGCGATACACTGGCATCGGTCTTCCGCAAAGGAACCTTGACGGTCGGCAAGCGCTGGCGGAGCGGGACCGGATAGATTTCCACCGCCGCCGGTTGCCAGCCGCGGCGGACAAATACCTGGTAAGCCGTCCGGTGCGACACGGGGACGCGGTGGTAGGGGACGCCGAAGTAACGTTTGCCGGCTCGCAATAGGTCGATTTCCACAAGACTCACCCCGCCCGATCTCAGTTCCCTCCGCTTCCGCCGATACTTCTCCTGGCTATTTCCAGGCAGCTTGTTTGCCAGGCTCGTTACCTCGATCACCGTGACGACCTGCTTTCCCGAACCGATGTCAATAATCTCAATGAAGGTTTCGGTCATGGGTTCGTCTTCGAGCTGCAAGATGATCGGTTCCGTGACCGTTATATCAGTCTCGGTTGGCGTTGCCGTGGACGGCCCGCGGCCGCGTTCGACAACCCGAACATCGGGATACACACTGCGATACTCGCCCTCGCCCGGCTCGACGACCACCCGTTCCTCCACGCGGGCCCGCAGATCGCTTGGCAACTCACGCTGCAACTGATCCCGCGCGTAGATGATCAAGCTGGCGTGGATGTCGCGCCAGAACGCTTCGAGATACGGGTCCATGCCGGGAAACGGGCTTGCCATGAAAGGGACCTCCTCAAAGTCATGAAATTAAAGACACGGCGCCATGCCCACTGCTATCGGAATTCTACTCGATTGATCGTGATCGTGCCGGTATTCATGTCATTTGTATATTTCAGGCGGTTGGATTTTTCCGGATGGAAAACTGCCCGACGCAAGCCGTCCTCCCGTTGGTCGGACTCGCGGCGGAGAAAGTCATCCGCGACCGGTATAATTGCGTGGAGCACATCGGGTTTCTTTTCACCCAGAAACCTCTGGGAGCGGGGACCAAGTCATGAGCATTTGACCCGGACGCCCATTTCATCGCACGGATCAGCGTTCATCATCGGATATTACTCAAAGTGTAAGCGTTTCGCGCCCTTCGAACGACCCAGACGCTGGAAAAGCCCTGGTTTCAGGTCGTGTCCAGGTGGATCGAATTTGAACCCGTGACGGGTGCAGTCATGGCCGAAAAGGCGCCGAAAGCCGGGCTTTACCAGCTAGTCGAGACGCGAAGCTTACAGTTTGAGGATATTAGCGGTTCCTGTTCCGGGAGCACCCACGGGATCCAGACCTTTGACGGCTCGATGTCATGCCGCGCATGCGGCGTTTATTGTGCAACCGAAGCCCATGAATGATCACTCCGGAAAACGTGTTGCGCGGCTGGAATGGTGGCATCCACTTCGACGGCCCCCTTGAATCCCCCCTCCCGGATTCCAATCATCGGCGTTGGGGGATAGAGGGCGAGCGTGTACGCCTCCCGCCGGGAAGCGGAAATGGTGATGTTGCCGTCGCGCCTCGTTTCACGATTCCTGGACGGTGGTATAATATACCTCGCCACCAATTGGCTAAGAACCCATAACGAAGCCACTCACGTTTCCCGTCATCCAAGATGTTTTGGAAGCGGGGAGCCAGGTTTTGTTGCCGGCTGTAAACACTTGGATTTTTCCTTCGCCGGGCATCACGACTGGTTCGCGCTTTGAATGCCCCCCAGCGTCATGGGGAACGTGAATGGTGTTTTGCGAGCGATTAAACACCACGCATCATTTTGGAGACACTGTAAACATGAAACAGATCCACTGTCTAGCCGCGACGCTGCTTCTGGCGGCATGGGCTCCCATGACGCACGTGTCCGCGGGTGAAGCCGCGCGGCGTCCCCGTTGGCCTCAGCTCCATGGGCCCGACCGTACGAACATCTCGCCGGAGCGAGACCTGATGAAGCGATGGCCCGAGGGAGGACCGCCACTGGCCTGGAGCTACTCGCCATGCGGAAAAGGCTATTCGAGCGTGACGATTGCCGAGGAAAAGATTTTCACGGCCGGTGATTTTGGCAATGGAGAGACGCTGTTGGCCCTCGACTTGGACGGCAAGCTGTTGTGGAAGGCTCGCAACGGAGCGGCATGGCGCGGGTCTTCCCCTGGGTCCCGGGCGACGCCGACCTACAACGAGGGGATGCTCTATCACATGAATCCCACGGGAAGGCTTGCCGCCTACGAGGCGGATTCCGGCCAACCGGTTTGGCACGTGGATCTCAAGAGCCAGTTCGACGCGAAGCATGGCATCTGGGCGTTCGCGGAGAACGTGGTCGTGGACGGCAACAAGGTCCTGTGCATGCCGGGTGGCACCAAAGCCCGCGTGGTCGCCTTGGACAAACGAACGGGAGAAACCTTATGGACCAATACGGAGATTGAACACTCAGCAGCGTATTGCTCACCCGTGGTCGTGACGTACCGCGACGCGCGACAGATGATCAGCATGACTCAGAAATCGGTGGTCGGAGTAGATGTCGCCACGGGCAAGCTGCTCTGGTCCGCGCCGTTTGTTCCTAAATTCCCGCAAAACGCCCTGATGCCCGTCTTCCACGACGGTTTCGTTTTCGTGGCCTGCGGCCACTCTTCCGGCGGAACCGTCATGAAGATCCAACCGGATTCGCGCACCGCTTCCACCGTGTGGCACCGGCGAGACTTGGACAACTGCCACGGGGGTTCCGTGCTGATGGACGGGAGACTCTTTGGCTGCGGTTGCCGGAGTGGTGGAAAGAGTTTCTACTGCGTTGACTTTTTCACGGGCAAGACCATCAAACTTGACCGGACGCTCGGCAAGGTTGCCATCACCTGCGCCGACGACATGATCTACTGTGTCAACCACAGAGGTGAAGTGTCGCTGTTGGCGATCATCCCCGACGGTTTCGACATCGTGAGCCAATTCCAATTGGAGAGGAAATCGCCCAATTCCTATCTCGCGCATCCGGTTGTGTGCGGCGGAAAACTTTACGTCCGGTGCGACGACGACCTGTATGCGTACGATATTCGCGCGAAGTGAGCGGAAAACCTCAGCGGTTTTGTCATGGCTTCCGATTGCACGATGGCGGGCGTGTTTCAACCACTATACCGGTCGCGGATGACTTTGTCCGCCGCGAGTCCGACCAAGGGGAGGACGGCTTGCGTGGAGCAGCTTTCCACCCGGACGAGTCCGACCGCCTGAAGTATACAGGGAAGCGTGGAGGGGAGCGGGCATTGACAAGAGTTCTGGTACTGGTTGACAAGCTTGCTCGCGGCGGCGCGGAACGTCTGATTGCGGATTTCGTGCCTCGCCTTGACAGGGCGCGGTTTCAGGTCACGGTGTGCTCGCTTGGCAAAGAGACGGCGATGGCTCAAGAGATGAGGGACGCCGGCATTGAGGTGGTGATCGCGGATATCGGAAAGTGGAACCCTCTTGCGTATCGGAAAATCGCGGCCCTGATCGAGGAGCGCCGGATTGAGCTGGTTCACTCGCATTTGGGCAAATCGATTGTTCTTGGCTATTTCGCGGCCCGTCGAGCCGGCGCGAGGTTCGTCGCCCACGAGCATGTCGGGCCGATGTGGCCGCATTTCGGGGGCGGTCCCGCGCGCCGCGTCGAGAACTGGATCATGTCTCGCGCGACGCTCTTTTGCATGGTTCGAGCGGATTCGGTCATTGCCGTGGCGAAACCGACCCGGAATTGGATCGTTGCCCGCCGACCGCAATTGGCCGACAAGACGACGGTCATCACCAACGGGATCAAACTGGATGAGCTCAAGAAGGTGACGGATGAACGGTCGCGGCATCGGGCGCGGGTTCGGGCGGAGTTTGGTCTGCCGCCTGACTGTCCGCTGGTTCTTTATGCCGCCAGCTTCCGGTTTGTCAAGCGATGGGACCTGTTCATCCAGACCGCGGCGCGAATGCATGCGCGGCGTCCGGATGTGTATTTCCTAGGGGCGGGGACCGGGCCGCTGAAAGCGGAGATGGACCGCCTGGTTTCGGAACTGGACATGGATGACCACGTACGGCTGTGTGGGCTCCGCGATGACGTGCCCCGCTTGATGGCCGCGTCGGAGCTGTTTCTCATGCCGACGGCGATGGAATGTGACCCGCTCACCGCCAAGGAGGCACTGGCGTGCGGCCTGCCCATCGTTGGCTCGGATATTCCACCGCTGCGGGAGAATATCGTCGACGGCCAGACCGGCCATCTTGTCCGATTCGGCGATGCGGAGGACTTGGCGGAGCGAGGCCTGGAACTTCTTAACGACGACGACCAGCGACGCGAGATGCGTAAGGCGGCGGTTCGTAAAGCCTGGCGGCAGTTTTCCATTGATCGGTGTGCCCGCCGGATCGAGGTCGTCTACAGCCAAGTGGGTGGAATGGCATGACCAGCGCGGCGTACAGTTCGGGCCATGTGCCGGCCGTGTCGGTGATCGTTCCGGCCCATAACGACGAGCCGTACATTGGCCAGTGCATTGAAAGCATCTTGGGGCAAACGTTCGAAGACTTCGAGCTGATTGTCGTGAACGACGGTTCGACCGACAATACGCCGAGTATCATTGAGGAATATGCCGCGAAAGACCCGCGGGTGCGGGTGATCCACACGGGACAAAAGTCCGGCCGAGGGGCCGCGCGGAACACCGGCATCGAGGCCGCCCGGGCCGACCTGATCGCGTTCCAGGATGCCGACGATCTGTCCGTGCCCGACCGGCTCGAAATCCAAAAGCGGTTCCTGGATGAACATCCAAACTGTGGCTTGGTGGCCAACGCCCATATGTTGGTGGATGAGGATGGTGTCTATGTCGGGGTGAAGTCGCTGAGAAGGGATGGGCCCGCGCTGGCCGAGCACATGCGCCGGTACTGCGCCATGAGCCACTGCGCCGCCATGTTCCGCACCGAGATCGTCCGCCGCGTGGGGGGGTATCGCACCGGCTTCGCGCAGTCACAGGATTACGACATGGTGCTGCGCGTATTGGAACGGACGACCCTTGGTGTCGTCGATGTTCCCGTGTATAAGTACCGTCAGGTCCCCTGCGGCGTGTCAATGTCGCGAACGAGTGCAGCTCGTGCGTCGTTGAATATCGCTCGGGAGTTCGCGCGGCAGCGGGCGGAGCGTGGCGTGGATGATTACGAAGAGTATATGGCGACCGGAAGGATCCCGCGGATCCACGGCCCGGAGATGCCGTCCGGGCGGGCACGCTACTATTATCGGCTCGCGCGGATGGCGCTGGACTGCCGCGAGTATCGGATCATGTTTCGCTACCTGGGACGCGGGCTGCGCGAGGCTCCCCTCTGGGCACCGAAGTACGCGTATGTGTTGTGTGCCGCCGTCGTCCACTTCGGGATGAATGTCACCGGGGTGTTGGATTGGTTTGAGCGAACCTTCAGACATCGCTGAACGGCGGCCGCCGCGTTCCGCGAGGGCGCTTCGAGCCCTTGTTGGCGGGAAGGTAGCCCTACTTTACCCTAACGTTGCAGACAGTATATGTAGGACGGGTCTCCAGGCCCGTCTTTTCAAGTACGAAATCGTACTTGATATGTAGGACGGGTCTCCAGG
>JBNJEM010000058.1:0-20993 GCA_051745935.1 Planctomycetota bacterium | reverse complement strand
GAAATATACCGGTCGCGCATGACTTTGTCCGCCGCGAGTCCGACCAACGGGAGGACGGCTTGCGCCGGGCGGCTTTCCACCCGGAAGAATCCGACCGCCTGAAACATGCCTTCAGATGGCTAAAGTGTTAGGGGCTTTTCAGCAGACGCCGAAGGCCGGCGTCCGAAATGGGATAAGAAAGTCTCCACTCATCATCGAATTCTTATTCGCGCCATGCCACGCACCGTTGCACTCTGAACGGGCACATTCGTGGTCTCCTTCATTCGCGCGGTGCGAACATCGCCGATTTTGGGGCCCGCGCGAATGAAGTTGCCCGCGAATAGGGCTTCGGTCGTTAGTTCGTCGTGTGCTAGCAGTGTCGGCATGAATGGATCGTGGACAAGTCCAGGTTTGGGGCTTCACTAGGGTAAAATGGCGAACCCTTCTTAGGAGCCCGTATAGTGGAGGCCGTATAGTGAACAAATACCCCTCCTGCGGTCTCGCGCGGACCAAGTTATGACCAAGGCCGCCATCCGGGCCCGAGGGGTTCCCCAATTCCCCAGCCCTGCGCCGTCATGCTCTGGTACTCGGCGGATGCTCGCAAGAATCCGCCGGGGGAACCTCAGGTCCCACGTCGGATTATACCGATAAGAACCAGGAGACGGATTGTGCTGGTCGCGTTATAATAAAGATTGATGCTTGGTTTGACGTGAGCCAAGCACCGTCGATATGGCGTCTTCAGATGCCACGACGAGCGAGAAACGCAGCGGGGGAACCCCTGTTTACTAAAAGCCATCACGAAACCACACGGATTTCCCGCCATTCCAGGAGATTTGGGAGCGGCAGGCGGATCGTGTTACCGGGTGGTGGATCCCTCGAATTCAAAGCGACATGAGGAGTTTGGCGAAATGACACGCATGGGAGTATTAATCGGGGTAGTGGTCACGAGTTTCGTGCTAAGCATTGCCAACGACTCATTCGCCCAAACCGGGCGAAGAAGTTCGCGAAGCCGGAATCGATCGATCAGCCGGCCGACCGCGACGGATTACGCCGACCTATTCCGCAGCGGCTACGGGGATTATCGCGGCTTCGGATCGTCGGATCCGAGATGGTCTCCTTATTTGCGTCAGAATCGAAGCAGTGCCTCGCGAGTACCTGATCGGAACAGAGGCCAGAGCAACACTCGCGGCCAAACCGGTGATCCTGCCGTCGCGCGGGCCCAGGCAGCGCGGGCGGGGCGCGCGGGCATGTCTGGCACCGAAGGCACGGCGGGACAGGGCGGCGTGGCGCCAACCGGCATTGGTAGCGTGTTCATGCAGCACGCGCACTACTATCAGATGCAGAACTACGGGAGTGACCAGCAAGGGGCTCGCCGTCGCCCTCGCGGACGGTAGCCGCGTGACCGCCGCGTGCCTCCGGCGTGCTCGCTGCTTGGGCGGAAACCGAGACACGTGAACCGAGACACATGACGCTCGCGGTGGCCCAGCGGAAGCAAGCTCATCTTTCCGCGTGCATTTCAGGCGGTCGGATTCGTCCGGGTGGAAAGCCGCCCGGCGCGAACCGTCCTCCCGTGAGTCGGACTCGCGGCGCGCAAAGTCACCCGCGATCGGTATAATTCGACGCGCCTATGGGGCTTTCGCCCCTCCGTGTTCCACCTGATCCATCCGAACTGGTTCATGTTTTGGGCGCAAACCGTCCGCGGGCGGACTCGGACTTCTTGATTTCGCGATCTGATTCGCGACCCTCGCTTGCTGTTTCATCACCGCTAGGAATTACGGTGCCGATGGCTCCGTCCGTGTTCCTTCTTGCCTATCCATTCTGTAAGCGGGCGGGGCGGGCTGCCCCTGGGGCAATCCCAACGTTTTTCCTCAGCGTAGCCGTTCACGGGTGCCGCTACATGACCTGGACACGCAAGGCCCGCCTGGATGCCACGGGCTTGTCCCGTGGTGGTTCACGTTCGCCGCTACAAACCGGCCAGACACACCACGCCTGGCGGTCGTATAGCGTGCAACGTAACGAACCACGGGACAAGCCCGTGGCATTTGCACCTCGAAAAGCCTTTCCTCAATATGTGCAACGGACGCGCGACGTCCGCGGACATCAGTCTTTTGCCCGTGAACGGTTACTCCTCAGCTTTGCGCGACCGGTAATCTTTCACTTACTTTTCGGTGATTGTCGTACGGGTCCTGGCAAATGTTCGGAAAAAAGCTGTGATTCAGTTTGCTTGGTTACCGATGATTTCCACTGTTGTAGGATAGCGTTTGACCCACCCAGCCGATTCAACTCTTTCAATAAGAACACGAACCGATGTCTGGAACTTACCGACTACTTGCCATCGTCCCGCTGGTGGCGTTATTCCTTGGCTCCAATGTTGGGTGCCATGTACTTTACAATGATGCCCCCGTGGTGTCGGCCCCCGACCGCCTACCGGACGACACGCCACGAGAGTTGTACAAAGCGGCATTACCGGAATATCGGATCGAGCCACCCGACATCCTGTCGATCGAGGCGGTGCGATTGCTACCGGGGCCCGACTACGAGATCCATGTCCAGGACGTGGTCACGGTCGCGGTCTTTGTCTCGGCCGAAACCCCGTTGTTCAACGTGGACCCGGCGGAGTTCGTGGTGGGGATCGATGGCACCATCGACCTGGGACCGACGTACGGCACGGTCGAGATTGCCGGGCTGACGGTTGAAGAGGCCCGCGAGGCGGTGGAAGAAGCCGTGTATAGCCAAGTGAAGGCGGAACTGGCGAGCGTCAGCTTCCGGGTCTCCGCCTTGCCGATCATCCAGCCGATTGCGGGCGAGCACTTGGTGGGGCCCGATGGAAATATCAATTTGGGCACCTACGGAAAGGTCTCCGTGGTCGGAAAAACCGTCAAGGAAGCCCAAGAGGTCATTGAAGAACACTTGACACAGTACTTGTCGGAACCGCAAATCGCGGTCGACGTCTTCGCTTACAACAGCAAGAAGTACTACGTCATCACCGAGGGAGCCGGCATGGGGGACATTGTCTCGTCATTCCCGGTCACGGGGAACGAAACAGTGCTCGACGCGATTTCCAACGTCAACGGACTCGATTCGGTGTCGTCGAAGAAGATTTGGGTATCGCGCCCCACCAGTGACAACTCCAAGGTTCAAGTGCTACCGGTGGACTGGCGGGCGATCACCGCGCAGGGCGCCACGGCCACCAACTATCAACTGATGCCGGGTGACCGGGTCTTTATCGCCGAAGATCACATGATTGCGTTCGACAATAACCTCGGAAAACTCCTGGCGCCGGTGGAACGCGTGATGGGCTTCGCCATGCTCGGCGCAAGCACCCTGACTCGCTTCTCCGGCCGCGTGCTCAGCGGCGGCGGCAATCCACGGCGATACTAGCGGCCGCGTGAAACGCCGACGGGCGGCGTCCTGCGAGGGGTATCGGTCCGTCACGTGCCACGGACAAGAAACAGAAAACAACCAGAATCGCGGCCGCCGCCAGCGCGGCGCGACGGAAAGCGGGCTTCGATCACCTGGAAGCCCTCACAAAACCATCCAGGTTTGCTACCACCAAAGCAGTTTTCGAAGCGAGAACCAGGGTGTGTTACCGGCTGTTAAGAGTACGAAACACCCCGGTTCGAAAGCCAACACGGTCCCGAACACTCGGGATCCAGAATGATCGCGACGGGTGCCCGGCATTTGTGTCGGCACGCAAGAAGGGGGCTCGAGTGAGTCAAATCACGCGAGACGATAACGGCCTAAGGGGGGCTATTGTGAATAACAATTTCTCATACGATCGATATGCGGCAGCGCGCACCGAGTCCCGCGTGGGTTCGCGCCAGGCGGCATGGGCAATGGTCGCGGCATGCCTGCTCGCTCCGGTCTGTGCCGGCTGCCAGAGCAGTGGCCAAGCCACGCCACACTGCCCACCTTTTGAATACTTGGAGCAGGGGTGCTTTGGCTACGAACCCACGATATGGCGGACCATGCCAGGCGATTGCCAACAGGCGATTCGCCTGATTCCGGACCCTAAAGTGGACGTCCCCAAACCGGCCGGCGCGGCGGAGTCGCCGGACAAAGCCCCGCCAGCGACCCCGGAAGAATCAACCGGCCCGGACCAACCCACGCTGAACGACGTGCCGGATCGCGCGCCGGTCGATCTGCCGGACATGATGGAACCCCCGGTGGAGCAGCCGACCGAGACGCCCGGTGAACCGGCCGAGGCCACGCCGCCTTCCGTCAGTCCGTCGGCGGTCCCCGACGTCCCGCCGGCCAGCGAACCGGGCGAGAAGCCACCCGCGAAAACACGCCCCGAGACGGAGGATCAAGTAGAGCCCAAGGACCAAACAGAGGCCAAAAAGCCAACCCGCGACGAGCCTCGGGAAAACGCACCGGCGGCGGCCGAACCGAAGAAAACCGCGCCGCCGAAAGCCGCCGAGAAACCCGAGCCCAACCAGGCGACACCGGCCGAACCCAAAAAGCCAACCCCGGCCGACTCCGGCACCTCCAAACCCGCCGAGGCCCAGCCACCCGTCTCCTCCTCACCCGATCAGCTCCCGCCCACCCTTAATGGCCCCGTGGCCCAGGCATCCGCCTCCAAGGGAGCGGCCAGGGCCCTGTTCCGCACGGTGAGTCGGGCTTTACGGGAAACGGATCAGGGGGGCGACGATGACGCCCGTTCTCACGACGACCAACCGGCGGTCGGCCTGTCCCGATTCATCAGCTATTAGCGCCATGCCATGGCTACGAGCCGGGCCCCAACCGGCACGCTTCACCCGTTCCCGGCGGGGCTTGATCCCGCCGGGATCCCCGCGGCCTAGGCCTGAACACCATCCCCTATCTCTCCCACCTTGCCAAAAAAACGGGGACGCTCCCCGTCTTGAAGATCGAGCAGATAATCGCAGCCGTACTCCATCCCACTGGCAAGCTGCCGCTTCCAACGCCGCTCGCTGACCCAAAACACCGGCGCCCCGACCGCCGCCGCTTCGTCGCCGGTAATGGTCACTTCAAGCATCACGCCCTGACGCGGATCTCTTCGCAACTCAATCCTGCCACGCAACACGACTCCGCGTTCGTTCACGGGCATAATGAGCGCAATACGCTTGCCGGATAAACGACTGAGTTTCATAACAACACCGGTATGTACTTTATGCAATCGGAAACAGGGCGGAACATCTTCGCCCTTAACGGCCCCCTTAACGGCCCCCTTAACGGCCCCCTTAACGGCTACGGCGCGATGGTCTGGATCTCGTCCAAATTCATGCCGTTGGTACCTGTCTGCGGGATGATCCAAGCGCGGGCAGCACATTCACGAAAGTCGCGCGGCCTTCACGAGAGCGAACGGGGAAACGCGTGCGGGAAGCGGAACCAACGACATATGGAACGGTTGAGCCGATGGGCGCACGTCAGGCTTTCCAACCCCCCGGGGCCGTGAATCTGGCGACACACGGCAGGATTCCGTGTCAACCGGCGTCAACCTGAAAAAGGCTGAGTAATGGAACCGCCAACTGGCCAAGGCGTCAACTATAACCATATATCGCGTTTTTCAACGAATTCCTGACGACGGGCCGCTCTAACGGCCACGTTCAACTCCGTCAATTCGTGTTTTAGCTCCCTCCCGCTTGAGCGCAAAAAAAAGACGACAGCCCCACAGCTGCCGCCTCCTCATTGCACCCCTCTTCCGCGACCCAGCTATTGCTTATGAAGGTTCGCTTTTGGATTCCCGCGATTCTCCGTCGCCGCCATCGAGAAACTTGAGCAGTTTCTTTCGAATACGGTGTTTCAGTTGCCAGGCATTGGGCGCGGAGACCCGGAGTTCATGCACGTCGTTGCCCATGAGCACATAGTGGAAGAATTCTTTCTCACGTGGGGTAAGCTGTGGGAGAAAGGCATTCACGTCCAGCGTCATTTCACGTACCAACTGATCGTCACTCCCGCCAACGCGCATCACCTGGGTTTCCTGCTCGCGCCGCCTGCGACGAAACTCGCTTCGATTGTGCCGCAGCACTTCAAAACGAGCGATGGCCGCCAGGTATTTCTCCAGTCCGTTCCCTTCGTATGGCTGAAACCGGTCCAACAAATGGGCATCGTCGGCGACCAGGCCAAACCAAACCCGAGCGGCGATTTCTTCCACCAAATTGCTGTCGCGCCCGCGGTCCCCCAGCGCGTAACGAATCTGCTGAACCAAATAGTCCTGGCATTTGGCGTGCATCTCCGCCCACGCGGCGTCATCCCCATCACGGCATTTGTCGACGAGCGTCTTTTCCTCCAACGCACTTCGCGGTGCCGTCGAAGCCGACTGCCGCGCAGCTTCGCCGTTCTGTTGCGCTTCGTCGGCGCGCCGAGACCGTGCCACGGACCGATTAGCTGAAGAACGTTTCAATAAACAATCTAGCTGAAGCTGATGGAGAGAACGCGACGGGACACCCGCCGGCTCGCGAAGGCCACTCTGATCGCGGAGCCAGGCCGGATCATGACGCGGAAAGGGACGAACACACGGTTCGCTGAGCGCAAACTCCGCCCCTTTGGGATGCGCCTCCCTCCCGGACTCTACAGCATAAAGAATGAGGGACCCACCATGGCCCCTCGCGACACGACGGCGCCCGAGCGCCGATGCCACTCCAGACTAAACAGAGCCCAACTGTTTTGCAAGCTATTTGCAACATTTTTTTCCGTGGCGCGAACGGGGACCTCCTCACGCGGGGGCCGGCCTGGGCTGGTTAAAATCCCGAAAACTGGGCAAGCTAGAAGAAATGGGTTTGCCGCATTTGTTGCGCGTCCTCGGTTCAAACACTGGACCTGCTCTCCAGCCACGCCGTGACGGTCATCAGCGGTGCTCCCGGTGCCATGATAGGCCCACGGATGGCAGAACGGACCCACGGATGAAGAAACGGAAGACGCCGCGCGGCTTTTTTTCACGCGTGAGCCCCGTCCGCCGTGTTTCCGTTGGTCCTTTCAGTCCCTGAGGGCCTTGATTCGACGCCGGCAAGGACGCAAGGCGCAACAAAACGGGCTACAAGGACTTAAGGTTTTCCCCCACCCCAGGGCCGGCCGGCGGTTCCACCGCCGCTCTTCCGGCAAACCCGACCGCAGGGGCGCCGCGGCGCTCGACCGCCCGACTCCTCGGAGCCCTTGCACCACGGGGCTTCCCGGTGCTTGTCGTACACAGGTCGAGAACCATCGCGGATCGTTGGCGCGAGCCCGCGGGGAAATCCCGTGACTGAACGACGGCCCTCCGAGCCGATTCTCCTTGAGGAAACCGGGCCCCAATCATTCCACTGATGCTTCGCCCCCGCGCGCCCTGGCGGCCTCCGTGCCTTCGCCCCCCCTTTTATCCAGGAATCGGGCGGTAATTTGACCGGCCCCGGCCCAAACCATTGACAAGAATGAGGCCGCGATTATGCTGGGGAGTGTGTGGCATGGATCATTTTCTCGCGCGGCGTCAGTCGCTGTCGAGCGACTCAAGGGTCTGGGGCCTCTTCTCATCGGAGTGTGGACGCAGCCCAGGGGGACGGAGTCCGTCGCGAATTGCCCTTTGGAAGGTAGCCGTTAAACGCCCTGTTTTCGGGGTTCCGCCACGCTCTTCACGCGGTTCTATTGATCTTTCGGCGGCCTGGGAGGGCAGGTTGCCCGTCTCCGCCATGGCGGAACGGGTGTGAGGTTGAATCCCGAAGGTAGCCAATACGTCAATGAGCAAGACAATTACCAAATCCCAGTGGGCGTTGATGGCGGGAGGCTTAGCCATTGTCGCTGTCTGTTCCGCGGTGTATTGGCCGTCGTTTCGCATGCTGTTGAACGCATGGGAACAGCCGGATTATTCACATGGGTATTTGATTCCGTTTTTTTCCTTGTTTCTGCTCTGGTTCCGCCGCGACATGGCGCCGCGAGGCCCTTGGAGGGGTTCGTGGTGGGGCGCGGGACTGATCGCGCTAAGCGGCATGTTGTATCTCGCCGCCGGCATGATGGGATTCAAGCTGATTATCGCCTTCTCGATCATCCCGTGCGTCGCGGGGATCGTGTTGATGCTGGGCGGTTGGCCCATGATGCGTTGGTGTTGGCCATCCGTGTTTTTCCTATGCTTCATGATTCCGTTGCCAGTGGCACTCGAGACCATGGCTCGGGTCCCGTTGCAGCGATTGGCGACAGTGGCCAGTACATACATTTTGCAGACATTGAGCCTCCCGGCGGTAGCTCGCGGAAACGTCATTCAGCTCAGCGAGTATCCAATCAACGTGGCGGAAGCCTGCAGCGGCTTGCGCATGTTGATGACCAGCGTGGCGTTGACGTGCGGCCTGGCATTCGTGCTGGACCGCCCAATCTGGGAACGGTTGTTCATATTGGCCAGCGCCATTCCAATCGCCTTGGCGGTCAACATTATCCGGGTCGCGATCACGGGACTCTGTCATGAATTCTTCGGCGTGGAAGTCGCCGAAAAGGTGTTCCACGACGTGGCCGGCTATATCATGCCAGCCCTCGCCGTGTTACTGCTGTGGCTCGAGATTGAAATTCTGCGCCGTTTGACCATAGAGCCCGAAGAGGGGCCGCCGCTGGCGGGCGCCCTGGCGCCCAGATAAAAGGAGAAGCGGGTATAAGGAGAACCGGGTATTGACTCGCGAATTCGTGTCTGTTCTCGTTACATTATGCGTCGGTGTTGGCTCCCAAAACCAGACGCTATCAATCTCTCCCCACGCTTATGAATAATCAACAAGGGAATTCTCGCATGATTTGCAACGACGATCAGCATGCCGCGCCGCACCAGTCCGGCATGATCGCTTCGCCCCACGCCAGTTCTCCCGCGTTCGTCGTCAACGGCGACCACATGATGGGAGTCGACGGCGCTTCGGCGGACGCGACCAGCTTGGACGGCTATCTGCACGCGTTCCGCCGCAACTGGTTGTGGTGCTTGTTGCTCGGCGGCGTCTTCGCCCTCGCGGTCGGGGTCGCCATCTGGTTTTTGGTCGAGGACCGGTACACGGCGTTCGCGGAACTGCGAGCCCACGCCACGCCGCGGCACCTCCTCGACGAAGGGGCTAATCACCCCCAAGAAAAGTTCGAAACCTACATCAACAGTGTCAAGCAGTTGATCACATCTCGGTCAGTGCTCACCGAAGCGCTCCGCTCCGAGGAGGTCCAAGGCTGTTCAATTGTCCAAGAGCAGCGGGACCAAGAGGGTTGGTTGGCCAAGGAATTGAGCGTGGCGATCCCGAGGGATTCGCAGATGCTGCTGGTCAAGATGACCTCACCGGATCCCGAAGAGTCGGCCACCATCGTGAACGCCGTGGTCGAGACTTACCTGGACACTGTGCAAGCGAAGGAGCGTGGGGAACTGAATGACAAGCGAGACACGCTGGCGAACATCCACGAAAACCTCCTTGATGAAGAGCAAAACAAGCGAAACACGTTGAAAAACCTGGCGGAACAACTGGGAACGGTGGACCGGGAAGAACTCTCCCTGGCGAAACAAATCGACATGGAACAGGCGCGGCACATTCAGCGCGAGTTAATCAACGCCAAGGTTCAACATCAGCAAGCCATGACCGACTTGGAAATGGCCAAAAAACAGCTTGAGAGAGTCCAGTCCCAGGGGGTTCCCGAGGATGAGCTACAAGTCATGTTGGCCATGGACCCTGAAGGCCGGTACTTGACGAACGAACAGGAAATGTTGAGTCGAGCGGTCAAACACGCGGGGGACATGTCCCGTGACTCGGGCGCCGCCGAGCGTTCGGGACTGGGAGGCGTGCAGTTTCGGATCACCGACTTGAAGGAGCAAGTGGAATCGCTCAAAGAATCGCTGGCCATGCAATGGCGAGTTGAACGGCGCAAGGAACTGGAAGCCGCCATCCAGGAAAAAGAATCCCTGGCCGAGGTACTCGACGCCCAGGTGGACAAATGGGAAAGCGAATACGACCAATATCAAGACGTGGAATCGATCGGCGAGAACTTCGTCGATGTTGAACTCCAGCGGAAAGACATCGAACGTCTGGGCAAGGAGATTGACCAGGTAACCGCCCAACTCAGCCGGACGAAGATCGAATTGGAGCGCCAACCCCGGGTCGAGTTGATCTCACAGGCCGTCCCGCCCCGAACGGCCAACAAGCCGGGGCGAAGGATGCTGACGGCGGCGGCGGGCTTGTTCGCCTTCATGTTGCCATCGGTCGGCTTGCTGTTCTGGGACGTGCGATCACAACGGGTCAACACGCCGGACGAGGTCTCGGAGCGACTCGGCCTGCCGCTCATGGGATCCGTCCCCATTTTGCCCTCGCGAGTCACCCGCCGCCTGGGCGGCGCCTCCAGCCAGGGCCGCTGGTGGCAAGCGCTGCTGAGCGAGTCGATCGCGGGGATCCGCGCGAACCTGTTGTATCAAGGCGATGTCCACACCGTGATGGTCAGCAGCGCGGTGGGAGGCGAAGGAAAAACGACGGTCGCGACCCAGCTGGCGATGAGTCTCGCGCGGGCCGGAAAGCGGACGGCCTTGGTCGACTTCGATCTGTCCCGCCCCTCGGTCAGTTCCGTGTTTAACTTGGACCTCGAACCGGGCGTGTGCGATATTCTGCGAGGGGAGTGCTGCATCGAAGACGCCGTGAACGACACGGTGCTTTCGAATCTCTACGTTATTCCAGCCGGGATTGCCAATGCGGCCAGCACTCAAGCCATGAACTCGCTGGAACTGCCCCAGTTGCTACACGATCTGCGGGCGCAATTTGACTACGTGATCGTCGATGGCAGCCCGCTGGTGCCGGTGGCGGACGCCCGCGTCGTCAGCCGTTACGTGGATGGAGCGATCTGCTGCGTCCTGCGAGACGTCAGCCGACTCTCGATGGTCCGTCGCGCCAGCGACATTCTCGAAAACTTCGACGTGCGATTGCTCGGGACCGTCGTCACCGCGCCACAGGAATCGTATTACATGTCCCGCGCCGTAAAGCAACAACAGGAAGAAACGCCCGTGTAGCTCAAGAGGCCCGTTATGGACCGGCGGCTCCGCGACGTTCACGGAGCCTCCACGTCGATTCCGGGCCGGCGGGCGCGAGGAAACACGCCCCACTCGCGGGCAAGACGCTGGGAAACTCAAAAGGCAATGGAAGCGCCGCCGATTCGCGCACGCCAGCCACCCGAGTGCTTCGTGATCGCAAATCCCTGGTAACGTACCCCGATTAACCGCAAGGCCAGAGTCCGCTCGCCCCCGCCTGGGACCGGCAAGGATCATGAACGGCGGGCGGCGGCCCGCGGGCTTCTTGAAGCCCTGATCGCCCCAGAAAGCGATACGTCAGTATTTCAGTTCGCTAAAAAGTGACAATGATTCAGGTTTCCCGTTATTCAAACGCCATTCGAGGCGGAAACCCACCTTTGGGGCCGCCCGCAACAGGCTTGGACCGATAGAAGAGTCGCAATCCATGATGATTCCCATCCCTGCAAAGCGTCTTTTTTCGATTGCCGCCGTCTTGGCGGTTTTTATGGGAGGCGCCTCTTTCCTGCTCAATCGGGCCAAGTCCTCGGAGGTTCGCCCGTTGCACAAGGAGTTAAGCGACCTCCCATACGAACTCGGCGATTGGCGTGGCGAGGACAAGGAGTTTAACGAGCGGATTGAAAAGACGGTCGGCGCGCGGCACGCCATCAGTCGCCTTTACAGAGCCACCGGCCCGGATGGCACCCCCCATCAGGTCTCGCTGCACATCGGCGAGTGGAATAGCCTTGAAACCCCGACCCTGCCCCATCCACCCGCCATTTGTTACCCGGCCACGGGGGCGGAGATCGTGGGCCGCGAGCCGGTGATGATCGGCGAGTCGGATCCGATTGAGGCCGAGATCCTGACAGTCGAGCACCAGGGGATGCGTTCATTGGTGCTGTACTGGTATCAGTGGAACGAGCAGGTCTGCACCACGCGGTGGGACGCCTGCCTCGCCCGACTGAAGATGATCGGCCGCCGCCAGTGGCCGCCCGTGGTGAAAGTAATGCTGGACACGGTGAGCATTTCGGATCATAATGAAGCAAAGCAAACGCTAGAGGATTTAGCCCGGAGAATCCGCGCCGAAACAAGACGCCTTTAGGGAAGAAGGCCCATTGTCGCCGTATCCCGTCTCCGCGTCGCGGCATTTTCAAGTTATACCGGTCACCGATGACTTTGTCCGCCGCGAGTCCGACCAACGGGAGGACGGCTTGCGTCAAGCAACGTTCCACCCGGACAAATCCGACCGCCTGAAGGAGATCATCGGAAGCATGAGATGTGCTCTGAGTCGGTACGGTAACTTCCGATCGCGAACCCCCGCCACGAAAAAGGGGGCAGGGCAGGGCAGGGCAGGGCAAAGCGTGGTATTCTAACGTTATGCTATCAGGAAGGTTGCGGACGAGGAAGCAAATCCAACAAACCGGTCGGCAATACGTCGGCGGCGGCAACCACGACACGCGAGAACCCAACGGGATTAAGTAAACGGGTGTCCAAGTAAGTTGTGAAAGCAAACGGTGTCCAAGGAAAGGCGAAGTCCAAAACGCGGGCTGGAAGGCCGAAGCAGCAAATGCTCGAGCATGGAATGAGTTCGCGGGACGATGGCACCGATTTCAGGGGGAGCGTTACCACATTCGAGTTTCGGACACAAGTGCAAGACCACGCTCGCTAAGTTAGGCAGGACATCCTGAGTCAAAACATGAAAATACCTCTAGTTAACCCCACTGACAACGGACGGTCCGGGCGCGAACGCGGACCGTCGCCCCGGCCACCGGCGCGAAACAGGGCGGCTGGCAGAGGCGACCGATGGCGCAGCTTGGTTCCGGGACTGGTCAGTCGATCCAACAACGCGGGCTTGCAATCGCCGCGTTTCTGGCTGCTGGCGGCTGGCCATCTCTGCTTCTTCACGTTGATCTACTGGTCCGCCTACCTGCTGCGCTTCGGATTTGAAGTTCCCGGGGATTCTCGTGGCGTGTTTTGGATGAGTCTCCCGTGGTTACTGGTCGTCAAGCTGGGCATTTTCTACGCGGCGGGGCACTATCACGGGTGGTGGCGGTATGTCACCTTCAGCGACCTCTCGGCCCTGCTGAGAGCCACCGGGGTATCGTTTCTGGTCCTGGCGGCAGTGAACTATTTCACGACAGCCTACCACGTCCCTCGCGGCGTGCTAATTCTCGATGCGATGCTCAGTATCCTCGTCCTGGGCTCGCTGCGGGCCAGTTGGCGTTTGGCCCGGGAACAGTTCCACGCCTTTTTCGGGGCGGGGGATCGGATCAGTGTGTTGGTGGTGGGAACGGACGATACCACCGCGATGCTGGCCCACCAAATCCAATCGCATCCCGAGTCGACGTATCGCGTCGAGGGGTTTCTCGAAACCAATGGCGCTCCAATGCACGCCCGGCACTTGGGACAGATTCCGGTCGTGGGCCATGTCCGAAACGTAGAGGCATTGGCTGCGTCGCGCGGGATCGAACACCTGTTGATGCTGCCCGGTACATTGCCGGGACACCGGTTGCGAAAACTCATGAAAGCGTGCGAGGACGCCGACATCCAACTGAAGCTGATCCCACGAGTGGGGGAACTCTTCAGTGGCGGACGCGAGGTCCCCGTGCGGAGCATTGAAATCAGTGACCTGTTGCGACGCGAGCCGGTGGAACTCGACACGGAAGCGATTGAGGATCTGGTGGGGGGACGCGTCATCATGGTCACGGGGGCCGGCGGGAGTATCGGCTCGGAAATCTGCCGGCAAATCCTTAGGTTCCAACCGAAGAAGCTGCTGCTGGTTGGCCGGGGCGAGAATCGCATCTTCGAAATCGACCGGGAATTGACTCAAGTACGGGGTTCAACGCAAGCCACGACGCCGCTAATCGGTGACGTGACCGACCAACCGCGAATGCGGCAGCTGTTCGCGGCGTATCGCCCGGAAGTGGTTTTTCACGCCGCCGCTCACAAACATGTCCCCTTGATGGAACAGAACGTGGGCGAGGCGATCAAGAACAACGTGTTGGGCACGAAGTTCCTGGCCGATTTGGCCGATGATTTCGGGGTACAACGGTTCGTGCTCATCTCAACCGACAAGGCCGTGCATCCGACCAGCATCATGGGCGCCTCGAAGCACATGGCGGAACGGTATATCCACGCGTTGTCCGCCGAGTCTCGGACCCGCTTCGTGGTGACGCGGTTTGGCAACGTGCTAGGGTCGGCGGGCAGCGTGGTTCCCATCTTTCAGGATCAAATTCGGCGGGGGGGGCCCATCACGGTCACGCACCCGGAAATGACCCGCTTTTTCATGACCATTCCCGAAGCCTCCCAACTGGTGCTTCAAGCGGCCTCCATGGGCCGGGGCGGGGAGATTTTCGTCTTGGAAATGGGCGAATCCGTGAAAATCGTCGACTTGGCGAAAGACCTGATCCGAGTGTCCGGGTTGCCCGAAGACGCCATCGACATTACGTTCACGGCGACCCGGCCAGGCGAAAAACTCTACGAAGAGCTCTACTTCCAGCAAGAACACTTGATGGAGACCTCGCATCCGAAACTGCAGGTCGCCTACCATCGCCCAGTCTCGCTGGCCGTGGTCTCGCGCGATATCGCCAGCCTCGGATGGTTGTGTCACGGCCCGGAAAGCGCGCTTCGCGCCAGGCTCTCGGAGCTGATCCCCGAATTCACCGATGGGTGCGCCGTGGCGACGCCCCGCGTCCCCCAGCCGGTCCCCGAAGCCTGAGCTCCCACCGCCGCCGGGCCGCCGCCAGACCACCCGCGGCGACTCACGCCCAGCGGCCTTCTTCCCTTCGGCTGCCTTCTCGAGGCACGGCAGCCCCGGCCCAATCAACGGCTGGCCCTCTCGCCTCGCCCCCCTCTACAACGTTGTTGACGGTAATGGAATGTTGACGGTAATAGGAGAGTGAGCACCGGGACGCCTCCCCACCCGCCTAATGTCCTTGCCTATACCGCGCAGTCCACCCCAATAAACGGCACGGCAACCGAAGACAGCGATCTGGACCTGTTGGTTGTCACGGAGAGTTCGGAGGCCCATTTTAGGCGAGCCGCGGCGATACGGCGTCTCGTCTGGCCCCCGGAAACGGCCATGGACGTCTTGGTTTTCACGCCTGAGGAAGTTGAATACTGGAAGGGGACGCCAAATCACATTGTGACCGAAGCGTTTCGCACTGGGCGAATGGTCTATGCGGCCTGAACAGGAATTCGCGCTGCAATGGATTCGCAACGCCGAGCATGATTTGCTATCCGCCAAAGCAGTCATTGCTTCTGCTTATGACATCACCGACCTGCCGTGTTTTTTTGCACGGCAAACCGTTGAGAAGTCGCTCAAGGCGTTACTGACCTGGCACGGCGTGTCGTTTGGCAAAACGCATGACCTGTTGGTTCTTTTGGCTGAAGCCGTCATGTTCCAACCCAGCTTCAGTGATGACAGAACCCTGTACGAACAGCTGACTGGTTTCGCGGTGGAAATGCGTTACCCAAGCAGCATGTCCGAGCCCTCGCTGCAGGAGGCAAGACGTTTTGTCTCCGAGGCCCAGGAGATCTTGAACCCCGTCAAACGGGGGTTAGCCCCAACCGCTGAACAGTGAGAGAAGAAACTGAAGTCCGGGGTATCGTCCGGTTTTTGTCCGCGGTTATTCGTGTGGTCCGCAGGTCCGTGTTCATCCGCGTTCAGCAGCGGGCCCCATCTGCCTCGTCAATCATGTTGAATCGCACAAAACGCTCTTTCGGCCCGCTAGTCGGAAGCCAGAAGTGAACCCGCAAAGACCGCGATATACGACGATACGACGTCGAGACGATTTGGTAGCCACGGCAAGATCGGTGAACCCCAATGTAAGGTCAAGGGCCGAAACCCCACGATCGACGCGGCGGAGACAACAGAGGACAGATCGCAAATCAGCGTGTCTGGGCTGCTCAACATTCGTGGTCTCCTTCATTCGCGCGGTGCGAAGAGGGCCGGTTTTGGGGCCCGCGCGAATGAAGTGGACCGCGAATACGGACGCGCAAGTTCCTCGGATGCTTACCGTGTCGGCACAACAGCGGTTGCCACGGACCGTTTCCTGCCTGGGTTGGTGGAACGCCGAAGGTGGTGAAAACGACGCCGTGAAATTAACGGGAAGTTCCTTGTTCCTTGTTCTTTGTTCGTTGTTATCTGTATTGAAGTGGCGAAGGTGGTGAAAACCAGGCCGTGAAATCAACGAGGAACCGATAAACAAACAACAAACAACAAAGAACAAAGAACGAAGAACAAAGAACGAAGAACAAACAACAAACAACAAAGAACAAAGAACAAAGAACAAAGAACAAAGAACAAAGAACTCCCCGTTCACTCCACCAGCGTCGCCCAACCCAACCAACAACCACACTAACACGAACAACGAACAAAGCGCCTCCCCTGGCCGTTAACGCGGACACAAATGTGACGTGTTAAACGCACAAATCCGCCGACCACGAAACGTCCTTGCCTAGCTTATGCACTCGACCATGAAAAATGTACGGCTCCCCTTTTCCGCTCCCGGTCCAGACTCCTCCCCTTATGCCCACGTCCGCCCCGGGCGCTGGCCTCTGTGCCCGTTGGCCTCGCACAAGGTACAATATCTGCAGTTCGAATGCCGAACGTTAAAAAACACCACGTGCACTCACAGCTCAAATCTCACAAAGGGGGATCGGAAATGGTTGAGAGAGAAACCGTGAAGTTGCAGCATGGCGTGTGGGTTGAGCAGGAGCGATTGGCGGCGGCGGGCCTTGATGGTGAGTTGGAAATCACGGTTGGCCCCGGAGAGATCCGGATTCGCGGAGCGGCGTCCACGGGGACATCGTCGAATGAGAGGGCAGAGGATCCTTTGCTGCAGCTCGCGGGAACGTTGTCCCAGCCGCCCATCTCGTCTTCCGAGATCGATCGCCGGCTGTATGGCGACGTGGATGAGAAGCCGTGAATGAGCAGCCGACGTTCGTGGACACGTGGGGTTGGGTTGCGTTGGGGAGTCCCCGTGATGGCGCTCATCGCGAGGTGACCAATGTGTTTCGAACGCTGAGAACAGCTGGCGTGCCGATTGTCACCAGCGATTTCGTGCTTGACGAGCTCATCACGCTGTTGTTTCGGCGGGAACCCTATGACCGTGCCTTTCGGTTCGTTGAAAAGCTACTGGGGGCTGCCGATACCGGACATATGACCATTGAGCGGGTTACGCCACAACGTTTTTCCGCGGCTTGGGAGTTGCGCAAGCGGTTCCACGACAAGTCGACCATTTCGTTCACCGACCTGTGCTCGATGGGGATGATGAGCGAACGGGCGATTCGGCAAGTGATCACTGACGATGACCATTTCCTTCATGTTGGCATGGGATTTCAGAAGCTCCCCTGACCGGCACCAGTCCCGGCGCTGCGAGACCGCGGGGGCCGCGCTGGTTCGGTTTTCGGCGGGGCCGACGCGGAATGACATCTTTTGGAGGGTCCAAGTAACAGGGGCGAGAAGCGAGCGAGGCAATATCGAATATTGAACACGGAATGTCAAACGATGGAGTTCGTTCAAGGGGCAAGCGGCGGGAAGCGAGCCGGCAGTGACGTCGCCCGGTCCTTGGCCGGGCCGCGAAGACCCTGACGACAACCGAAAACAGGGTCTGACCCCATGCCGTTGAAACCGCATTGCCTATTTTATGCCGCCTGCCACAATCGCGGTGCCGCGCATGGACCGATATAAGAAACTGGCTGCTGAGCGGAACGTGTTTCTTATCCCGTTTTTGTTCGTCCGCCGGAGCCGGAATTGGCGTGGCCCTCTCCGTCTTTCCTCATCCGTGGGTCCGTTCTGCCATCCGTGGGCCTATCATGACATGCGACGCGACCGGAACTGGCACGGCCCTGTGGGCCGCTGGAACATGTTGCCAAGCGTCCCCTTCGTGTCAGGTTTGAGAGAGCCTCATTTGCGGCGTTTCGACTCCGGTTGTCCTCCAAGTAATCGGCGTGCGATGGGTGAGCAACGGCACAAAACTGCTCCGTTTCGCGAATTCCGAAATCGCCCCAAACTGACTACTTTTTTAGCAGCCCATGCCACGCACCGTTTCCCAGAGTCGAACGTCATCATTCGACATTCCTTGCTCGATATTCGATATTCCTTCCATGCTGTTTATGGTTAGTCTCTGCGTCCCTTCCCTGGTTACAACCATAAACGTGCCACGCACCGTTTCCCCTGTGCCTAAACCCGAACAGGCACATTCGTGGTCTCCTTCATTCGCGCGGTGCCAAGAGGGCCGAGTTTTGGGGCCCGCGCGAATGAAGTGGACCGCGAATACGGACGCGCAAGTTCCTCGGATGCTTACCGTGTCGGCACAACAGCGGTTGCCACGGACCGTTTCCTGCCTGGGTTGGTGGAACGGCGAAGGTTGTGAAAGCGAGGCCGTCGAATTAACGGAAAGTTCCTTGTTCGTGCTTTGTTATCTGTATTGAAGTGGCGAAGGTGGTGAAAACGACGCTGTGGAATTAAAGGGGAAGTGCTTTGTGCTTTGTGCTTTGTTATTTGTATTGAAGTGGCGAAGGTGGTGAAAGCCAGGCCGTGAAATCAACGAGGAACCGATAAACAAACAACAACTAACTAAGTACTAAGTACTAAGTACTAAGCACCAACCACTAAGCACCAAGCACAAAGCACAAAGCACCAAGCACAAAGCACGCGGAGGATGTCACCATGACCATAGCCGACCAATTGCGGCAAGAGGGAAGACAAGAGGGAAGACAAGAAGGAAGGCAAGAAGGAGGCTTGGACCTGCTGCGGCGTCAGTTGGAGGCACGGTTCGGGACCATCCCCCCGCGATACCAGGAGCGACTGGCATCGGCCGACAGCGACACCTTGCTCCGCTGGTCCGACCACATCCTGACCGCCCAAACCATTGATGAGGTGTTTTCAGAATAGAAGCGAGAGGCACGCCCGTAGCTCGGGATTCCCATCCCGAGACGAACCAGCGGAACTTCCAGCGTGCAATCGGTGGGGCGTCGGAGCTGCGGTGGAGCGATATCCCGCGTCCTGGGGTTTCACACCCCAGGGTAAGGTGTATCTGGCCTCCGGCCAGCGGACGGCGAGGCTCATGGTCCCGGCCACCGCGGCCCGCCGCCGATGGATGACAACCGGTTTGCCTGACGGCTCGATGCGGCAACACGCGAGACAAGAAACGACGCCCCCAACACCAACGGCTTAACCCCCGAAACCGCATTGCCTATTTTATGCCGATTGCCACAACAGCGGTGCCAGGGACCTTTTCGGCCCTCCGCCTGAAACATATCAGCGTTCATGAGCGTTCATCAGCGGTTCCCCTTTCGCCGCGTTGACACCCCCCGCCGCTCCAATCACAATGGACACGTTAGCACGACCGTGGCCCGCGAACGGAGTGCCGTACCCCGTAAAATGTACTCCTCCCCTTTTTCCGCTCTCAGGATCTGACCCCGGACAGCCTCAGCCTCTTGATCCGGATTGAAAAATGGAAGAAATAAGGATAGCGTTCAGTCGTCATGCAAAAAGGCGCATGGCCCTGTATGAGATATCTGAGCCAACTGTCCGGGCTGTAGTAGAAAGTCAGAAAAAGGCTGGCTTGGTCTCAAAGGGGAAAAATGAAGTTATTGATTCCCAAAATGTAAGTCGCCATGGCTATCCCATTAAGGTGGTATTTTCATGTGAAGAAAACCAAATTACAGTCATCACCGCATATCCACTGAAAAAGGGAACGAAATGAAGATAACTTATGATAAAGAAGTCGATGCAGCCTATCTCAGGCTCTCTGATGGACAGCCCTCCGGCGTCATTGAAATCTCGGAAGGTGTAAATTTAGATTTGACTGAAGATGGGAAACTCATTGGAATCGAAATCGTGGATGCAACTAAGAAATTTCCCCTGGAAACGCTGTTCTCCTGCGAGTACGAACCTCAGTTGATGATAGGAGAAGGTTCATAAAGCCCTTTTTGCGTTAAGGAACGTGGGAAGAATAACTTCGGGATTTGATGTTCACCCTGCCGGTGGTCTCCCCGCCGACCTTGTGCCGACGGAGGCGGGTTTGGCAACTAAGCTGGAGAGCTACATAATACGTGGTCGCATCAACCCCGGCTTACCGCTGTCCAACACGTGTTCCCTATCCGGTCAGCTTTCTGCGCGGAAGCCAACGGCTGGCGTCTTCAATGGGCAGAGGGCGAGGGCAGATCGCAAATCAGCGTCTCCGGGCTGCTCAATACCGCCCGCCGAAGGTGGGCCAGACCGAGTGCTGACCGCGTGGCATCCGGCACCGTTGATGCGGCGTTCGCCCCCGTGGCACGCGTCCAGCGTGCAATCGGTGGGGCGGCGGGGACGGGTGGAGGGATAACCCGCGTCCTGGGGTTTCACACCCCAGGCCAAGGTGTATCTGGCCTCCGGCCAGAGGACGGGGCGAGGCTCATCGTCCCGGCCAGTGCGGCCCGCCGCCGATGGATGACAACCGGTTTGCATGACGGCTCGATTCGGCAACACGCGAGACAACAAACAACGCCCCCAACACCAACGGTTTGGCCCCCGAAACCGCATTACCTATTTTATGTCGCTTGCCACAATAGCGGTGCCAGGCACCTTTTCCGCCTGCGATATTCGATATTCCTTCCGTGTCCGCCGCAGTGACATGGGTGGCGGCTGGAAAGGGAATTGAATATTGAATCATGAACAAGGAATCATGAATGATGAAGGAAAGGCGGAACGATGACGCGCAATAAACGTGCCACGCACCGTTTCCGCCTCCTATTTTCAGAGGTTTAATCAGCGGAAAACCAGAGTGTCTGGCTTTGACGACGCACCAGAAAAAAAATCTGTCCCGCGCAGCGACCGAGCAAAAACCACCAAAAACAAGACCAGGACGCGCCCCAGAGCCCCCAGCTTACCCCGTAAAATGCCCTTCCCCCCTTTTGCGCAGCCTCCCACAATGGCGGTGCCACGCACCGTTTCCGCTTTGAATCCTGTAGGAAAAACAGGAGCCAGTAAGCGGAACAAAAGGTCCATGTACGGGCCTGCCACTGGTCGCCGCTAACCGCTCGATTTTTAGCAGCCCATACTCATCCCCTTTTCCGCTCCTGAAACATATCAGCGTTCATG
>JBNJEM010000057.1:0-21021 GCA_051745935.1 Planctomycetota bacterium | reverse complement strand
GCCGGTCCATCCACTCTTTCAACTTGATGGGGTCCGTACCACGTGACATCATCTGGCTCCTTTCTGATTGGGTGCTCCGAAAACCCTCAGAATAGGCCACCCGTCAACAATGGTGCTCGCGTACGCTTACACTCCGCCAGCGGCTTTTCGGCTCAGCAGCTCGCCGCCGTGTTAGCGGTCGGTCAGCAAGCTCTCGCCTTCGTCATGGAACAGGAACAGGTAGAGGATGAATGACATGGATCCCGATACCTGCTACCTCAAGATATACGAGTCCATGCGCGACGGCGATTTGATCACCGGCCGGGAACATGCCTTGGCGCTCAAGGAATGGTTGGACAAGGGTGGGTTCTTTCCGAAGCGGTATAGCCGCGAAGAGGTTACGGCCTACTTGGCTCACGTCTTACGCCGAACCGCCAGGATCCCGGAGGATAACCCATGAATGACCAGTACCACGCCGCCAAGCGACGCTACCCTGCCTTGCGTCAACGCTTCGACGATCAGGAACAGTTTTTAGGTTACTCGCTCCCCTTGTGGGCTCCCGGAGGCAAGACTTGGTGCACTGTGCATCTGGACGAGCATTTCCGCGTCTTCTGGTCCGACGGCTGGGAGCACATCTGGCACTGGAAAGACCACGGCATTTTCCGTGTCGTCCACCACGGCCCGGCCACCTACGGAGCCAGCACGTTCTTTCTCAATCTCTAACCCACTCCCCCACTCCACCGCCATTGCGGTGGTTTTTTCTTTCGGCCAATTCACCGCTGTGTCTGGTCACGCGGCGGCATGCCGCAAAACGTGAAATGGCATTTCGTCTCGTTTCGCCCTGCCAGACCGAACAATGGGAATTGGGTTGAGCTCTTCCCCTCGTTGACGGTGTGCCCCCGCAGTAGCGGCCATCAATTCCATAAGGCGCGAACGTAGCGTTGCACGAAACCGCCTTGACATTTGTATATACTTGCATATATACTAAAACTGTATGCCACTCGTATTCCAAGGAGACCATCACATGGGCAAGAAAGGCGCGCCCCATGAACGCGTACTGGTGAGTTTGCCGCGCACCACTGCAGCCAAACTGACCAAATACGCCAAAGCGTGTCGGGAAGGCAATAAGAGCGGGTTCGTAGCGGATGCAATCGAAGCCTACATCTCTAATTTGCACAGCCAACGTCGCACTCAGAAGTTGCGTGAGTCCTATGCCGCTTCAGCGGAGCACGCTCGTCGCGTAGCTGAGGACTGGCAGGCCCTGGACGAAGATGCCTGGGCCCGTCTTGATCAACTGGAGCAAGAAGCCAAGAAAAACCATGGCTAAACGGAAGCGTTCTTTCCCCCGTCGTGGCTCGGTGTATCGCGTGTCATTGAATCCGACTGTGGGCCACGAAATCCGGAAAGCCAGGCCGGCGGTGGTGGTTTCCAACGACCATATAAACGAGCTTGCAGCCACGGTGCTCATCATGCCGATCACCACCGGGCATTTTGGTTACTACCACTGGATCGAAGTTAGTCCACCCGAGGGCGGTCTCGCCAAGCCTTCCTCCATCGTGACTGAACAAATCCGGTCGGTGGACAAACAACGCCTTGGGCAACGTCTGGGTATGATCAGCGGCGAAACGATGGCAAGAATAGAGGAAGCGATTCGCGATCACTTTGGTCTAAGCTGATAATATACGGTTGCCGATCAGAGGCCTTGTGTATAGCGATAATCATTTTTCCCGTGACAGAACTCCAACGCTCATAATCCAGATTCTCGGACTTGGAGAGGGAGGGGCGGGAAGTTTCTTTGGCTTGCCGATCCGAGTTGCCGTATGGTTGAGGAGCCCAGTTTCCGGACAACCCAAGGTTTTTGCCACCGAGCGACGGCTCGTATTGGCCTTGTGGATGTATTCTCCTGATCATGGCCGTACAGTGCTTCCGGCACCCGAGCAAGGCCCGTAGAATAACGTTTGACGAATACACCACGACGTAGAGGACCTCGCCATCGGTAACAAGTCTGATATCGACGTCGAGAAAAACGGCAATGTCTGAACTTCTAAGCCAACTCAATGAGATCGAATCGAAAGCGTCTCACATTCACGACAAGTGGTGTACGGAGGCAGTGACGAAGTCCGTAGAAGGGCAAAAGCAGACAGGCTGATTGTCGCCCTGGGGCGGAGCGCGGCGAAGCCCCATGTTCCCAGCCCAACGAACAGGGCGGTCGAGTCCGGCGGTTTCCATGTCGAGGACGGTGACCGAGACCGCAACCCCGCCCCGGCATGCCTCCGAATGTCCCCGGTGGCCGGATAGCCCACCTAGCCTGCCTTCAGCGGGCAACCCCCACTGCTGCCTGACCCCATTTCCCCTTCGGCCCCCTTGCATCGCCGTTTCCATCACCTGACACTGTCACCAAATGTCTGGCGAGGCCGGGCATACTGACGGTAAACAACACGACGCAAATTAGGATGATGTCTGCTTTCGGCTTTCGGTCCCCCACCCCACTTTCCAACCAAGACGTGAGGTTCGCCATGCCACGCGTATCCATGTATTCCGTCCGCCGCATTCCGCCGGCGCTCTTGCTCGCGGGTGCCGTTCTGTTGATTAGCGCAGCCCCGCGACCGGCCAATTCGACGGAACCGGTTTTACGCGGGACGAGCGACTCGGCGATGACGAAGGTGGACCCGTTCCGCCAGCAGATTGTCGATTGCGTCGCACGCCTGGAACATGCCGACGAGGCAATCCGCGCACGAGGGGCCGAAGCGCTCGGTTTCCTGCGATGCACCTCAGCGGCCGACTCACTCCAGTCCCGCCTCGATGACCCTTCGGCGCCGGTGCGCCGCGAGGCCGCGCTGGCGCTTGGCTGGTGTGGCGGTCGGGACGCGCTCGAGTCTCTGTGCGCCGTACTGGATGACGCCGACTGGACCGTGCGGCAGGCAGCGTGGGTGGCGCTGACGAACCTGACCGGCATGGAGTTTCCCTTCGATGCCCAGGCCGATCGTGAAACCCGGGTCCAAGAGGCCGCGGTATGGCGGCAGTGGGTGGAGGCGTTGCCCTCGGGCAAAATTCCTCCCGACGTGTTGGTGCTGCTGGGCGACCTGCTGGACGACGAGGGTGAGAACTACGCGGCCAACCGGCCGGTGGAGGTGTCGTCGCGCTACATCGGAGGCGGTGCTTTGGGCCAAACGTCGGACGCTCAATCCATTACCGATGAAAGCGCCCGCACTATTTGGATGACCAAGAATGAGCCGTTTCCGCAATCCTGCACAATCGATCTCGGCAGGGACTGCCAGGTGGGCTGCGTAATCATTCGGCAGCACGCGAAGTTTGCCATGACGGAGTTCTCGGTCGAGGTCTGCCCTGAAGACGGCGAGTTTGCTGAGGTGGCTCGAAAGAAAAACGTGGCCGAGGCAACGCAGGTGGTGGTGTTCGAGGCGCGGCCGGCGCGGTACATTCGTGTCAACTCGCTGGCTTCACGGAACCCCACCTACCCGACGGCCATTGTGCAAATCGAAGTCCGCCAGCATGCCGAAGTGCACGAATCGCCGGAGCGGCAATACGAGGTTGAGCGGGCCTTGCGCGCGATGGGCGCGTTGGGCGGTGAGGGGGCTGCCAGTGAAGTGATTCGCGCTATCCGACCCTGGATTCGACGCGAAGACGAAACGCGGTTTTCCGCCAAGCGGCGGATGCAGGCAGGTATTCGCGCCCTGGGACGCCTGGGCGGCAGCGATTCACTTGAAACCCTCGTCACCCTTCTGGAAAACAGCCAATGGGCACGGTATGCCGGTGACGCATTGGGCGATCTGGGCGGCGAGGACGCCGCCGCCGCCCTGCTCGATGCATATCCCGACTACGCGCGAGGACTGAATCGGCGATCCCCGGCCCGAGTCCATCGCACCGATTCCGACGGCTTCGACCCTCGCGACCGCATCCCGGCGGCTTCCTATGCCATAACCATGTCGCTGTGCCGTATTCCGTTCGAGCGGGCGGACAACCTCGAGAAGCTCCAAGCCATTGGGCCGCTGTTGGCCGCCAACATCCCGAATGACGCCGACGCGATGATGGTGTACGAAGAGGAGCCGCACCAGAAGATGGCCGCATGGCTTCTGGAGCGTGCCGGGCTGCGCCAGGCGGTGGTCGACGCGGCGTTCGAGGCACTCGGACAAGACCGGCGGGTTCCCGACATTGAAGAAAAAGACGTTCTTAGAGAACTGGCTCGCGGCCAACTCAACACCGAGTTTCCCGCCCATGCCGATTCGCCACCTTACGCAGGCAATTTCCTGGCCGGGCTGTGCCGAGAGAAGACCGATGTGCCCCTGCTCGTCAACCTCTTTGAGCATCCCAACCGCTGGGTGCGGATCAATGCGACCAAGGCTCTCATCTTCATGGAGGCCAAGGAAGCCATCGAACCCTTGACCCGCAAGCTGGCCCAGTCGCCGCCGGAGGCCGAATACGGATTCTTCGCTGAACGACTACACGACACCTCGCAGGTCGGACAGGACGAGTTCAACGATCCGACGCCGCGCGATCGGGAAGCCTACATCATGGCCCTGGGCAAGCTGGGCGCAACCGATTGCGTGCCGATGCTCGTAAACATACTCTTCGATGAGCGAAACACGCTGGAATGCCGGTATGCGGCGGCCCAGTCGCTCGACATGCTTGGCACGCCGGCCGCCGTCGACGCCCTGCGGCGAGCCGAAGCCGGCCACGATTTCCACACGGTGCGAGCCGTCGCCCGCCAGGCCATTTGGAAGCGAGGTATTCCGCCCGAGGTCAATGTTCCGGGCCCGCCGGCTTCGCCGCCGCCGGCGTCGCATCCTCCTGTTTCCGGTCCTCCCACCCGCTTCGTATTCATCAAAGGCGACCATAACCCGCACAACACGTTCCGTACCGACAACTGGCGACAGACCCATAACACAACCGATGCCGGGCCGGTCTATCGCCCCGGAAACAACCTTTATGTGCTCGATATCGGCGGCGAAGAGCCGATGGTGACGCCGCTGACGACGTTCACCGACGGCTACGTGGCCGATGTAAGCGTCTCGTTTGACGGTAGCCGGGTACTGTTCGCCCGCCGCGAGCAAGAGGACCCGTGGTGGCATATCTGTGAAGTGCAGGTCGACGGCGGCCACGTGCGACAGCTTACCCACGGCCCCTATCATCACGTCAGCCCCGCTTATCTTCCGGACGGCCGGATCGTGTTCTCTACCAGCCGGCTGGGAACCCGCGACGAGTACCACGGCTACCCCTGCACCGGCCTGGCCGTGATGCCAGCCGAGGGGAGTGACATGCAGTTTATCGGCTTCAACCTGGGCCGCGACGCCGATATCGTGGTCGGTCCCCACGGCAACCTGCTGTTTGCCCGCTTGGAAATCTTTTATGCCCGACTGAAGGTGGAGTGGAATCTCCTGAGCGCACTTCCCGACGGCACACGGGCGGTCACGCTTTACGGTCCGGAGCGGCGCGGACTCTGGCAGAGTATCCACGGCGGGTATCGCGATTGGGGGACCACGGGTTTGCGACATCGCGGACTGCGGCTGTCGCAACCGCAACCGTTTCGGCCGGCCAGCTACATTCTCAACACACCCGCCGGACCGATCGTCACTGAGGGCCGGCTTGGCGAGCGAATTTTGCGCGAAGACCAGCAATGGGCCATTACGTCGCCGTACCCGCTCGACGAGAAGACGTTGTTGGTTGCAGCGGCAATGAAGCCGGACGAGATCAGCCGAGGGAGCCGCCCGGTTGACACGGTCGACCTGGGCATCTATCTGATGGACATTCCAACCGGCGAGCTTTCTCTGGTATATAACGACCCCGAGATGGCCGATTTCGGCGCCCGACCGCTTCAGCCGCGGCCGGTCCCCCCGAGCATTCCCGAGTCCAACGGCGTCCGCCGACGCGTCTTCAGCGGCGTGCTGTACTGCGAGTCGGCGCTGATCACGCAGCTCGAGACGGTTCGCCAGCGCGGGAAGCTGGTGCGCGTGATCGAGGGACTTCCCCAGGTGGCGCGGCACCAGACACATACTAACCACGGCTTGCCCTGGAAGAACCACGGCGGGGCGACCGGCCGCGTCCTCGGTACGGTGCCGCTGGCCGCCGACGGGTCATTCGCCGTCGAGGTGCCGGCCGACCGGTTCCTCCACCTTCAGGTGCTCGACAGCGACCGGTACGTGGTGGGCAATCAACTGCTGTGGATGTATGTTCGCCCCGGCGAAAGGAAGGGCTGTGTTGGATGCCACGAGCAACCCGACACCACTCCGGAGCTGCACCGTCAGTTCCCGCGAGCCCTGCTCGACCGTCCCCCGGCAGCGCTTCCTACCGGCGACGAGCAGTTCCGGTATCGAGCCAAGGCCTGGTTCAAGGGTCACCTTCCCGACGAGCGCGAGGAGCGACAGCGGACGGTCCAGTCGATCAGCCTTTTCGGACGGCCGTAGGTAACCACCGAATCGGCGGAGAAACGAGCAACCGCGGCACCGCCGCGGGGTGGGTTTGCGGCTTGATGGTCATGTCGGATTTGGGAAGCGTCGTGGAGCGGTCGAGGCAGGCTTCCCACGGCTCGATCGCTTTGCGGGTGAGCCTCACGACAATGCCATTGGTTCTTGACACCTTTTCCTTTCAGTCCGTCGTCTCCCTCGTATCGGAAAATCGGATTGTGTACTGAAGGTTGTCGCGGGCCGAAACGCAGATGAAATGGCAGTTTTCTCGTCGGGCCGGTTGAATGTCGGACGCATCGTCGAAAGTGATTTCGAGCACGACGTCGTTACGGGTCACGGTAACGCATCGGTCCGCGTCGGCGAACTCGTCGTCCGGACGTGCGAGGACCGGCACCTCCTCCTGAAAAGTGCCCGAGCACTCCACCCGCACTTCGATCCGATCGTCGAAGAACATAACGACCTTGTGCCCCGCTTCGCCCAGCGCGTAACGCACGGCAAGGTTGTGGCCCTCGATCTCGCGGTTGCCGGGCCGCACGTCGAACACTTGGCCGTCCATCCGGTATTCGGGCGTCATCGGGGCCGATTCGAACAGCTTGGCATCGCCCGCACGGGTTCCCCAGCCGGGCTCTGGCACCCGTCGCGTTTGCTGCTGCAAGAAGGTCCCCGCCCGCGGATGCCACAACAACCCGAGCCCGTAGCGATGTCCCCCGCGACCCGGACCCGCGTTGAATACGGCGTAGTACGCCGGTCGCCGCACGCAGGTGACGGCCAGCGAGGTGCGATTGTCGGTCCGCTGGTGGACGAAGCGTCGGCGGGCCAGGTAGGGCAATTGCCGCCGCGCGGCGTTGCGTTCGGCCTTGGTGGGATAGTAATTCGGATGTCGCAGGTGCAGGAACGTGTAGGGACTGTATCCCATGTGCTCGCCCACACGCAACTCGGGCACCTGGGGCCAATTCTCCTCGGTTCGCCGCCGCGCTAGTTTTAACGCCTGTTCGTATTCCTCTCGACTGGTGGCGAACGCGCGGGCCGCCTTGACGGTTTCGGCCAGTGGGGTATCCAACTGCCGGAACTGGGCCAGCGACTGGCGAGTTTCGATGGCCCGGTTGAGCGTGAAGTACGACCAGTCGGGCTCCGGCACAGCGTTGTACGAAAGCCACTCGGCCCACAATGCATGTTCGCGTTCAAGCTGGCGAACCGCATCGTCAATATTCAACTGCCCGAGAAGGTGCCAGGCCATACGGATATTGCTGTGGTGGGTCCCGATGTTATTCTGGTTGCAGATAACTTTTTCCGCCGTGAATCCGACAGGCGGGAGGACGGCTGGCGTCGGGTAGCTTCGCCCCCCGCAAAATCCAACCGCCTGAAATATAATCTCTGGCGAGGCCCCTGTCCAGCTTGTGGCCAATGACAAATCCAAATCGCGCGGTCCTCGCGGTGTTAATCTCCCAAGGGAAGGGCCACTCTCAGTTACACAAAATGCGTGACGAACCTGTTAAACTCAAGCTATAAATCAGGGTATCTGCGTTAATGATCGGATACTGCTCAATGCTGTCTGCTCCTGCGATATCATGCACAATCAAACATAGAGGACAATCGAGATAATGGTTGGCTCTATTGCACTCCGATCAGCTTTCGTAATTACCGCCGTATCTCTGGCACTTTTGTCTTTCGTCGCGGATTATGCCGCCGCCGATGTCTATGTCTCCCCGGCAGGCACAAGCGATGGCAGCGGTACCGTTGAATCATCGTACGATCTCGCCTCGGTGCTCGCCGGACAACAAGGCGTCGACCCCGGTGACACTGTTTTTCTGCTCAACGGCACATACCGGCACCCGGAACGTGATCAAGACCGCCCCTATCAGGTCAAGCTGCAAGGTGAGGAAGGTCGGCCCATCCACGTCCGCCCGGCTCCGGGTGCCCATGCCTGCATCGACAACCGAATCGAAATCGTCGCCCCTACCAGGCACTGTTGGCTCTGGGACCTGGAGGTCACCGTCTCGGAGGTGGAAGCCATGTCGCCGCGGGAACGTCAGATTAGCCAGCGAGGTTCGCATCCCACCTGGAAAAACATCCATTCCGGCGGGCTGCATATTCTCGGCGGCGTCTGCTGTAAGTACATCAATCTCGTGGTCCACGACAATCTCGGCAACGGCGTCAGTTTCTGGCGAGGTGCCACCGACAGTGAACTGTACGGTTGCCTGATCTACGACAACGGATGGATTGCGCCCGACCGTTACCACGGCCCAGGCATCTATACCCAAAACCAAGACGGCATGAAGCGAATCACGGATTGCCTGATTTTCGCCAACTATTCGACCACCATCCAGGCATACGGCTCCAGCCGCGCCTGGGTCGACCATTACCGCATCGTCGGCAACGTCGCCTTCGATCCGCTCAAGGAGGGCGGCCGCCATCGGATTCTGGTCGGTGGCGGACGGCCCAGCCGCGATATCGTGGTCAGCCAAAACATCTGTCATGAGGTTCCCATCCAGATCGGCTACGGAAGCGCCGGAAGCCATGGAACTGAGATCACCGTGACTGACAACGTCATCGTACGAGGCGACCTCAACATCGCCGCGCCGTCTACCGAGGTGACTCAGACTGGAAACGTCGTCTGGAACGCGGGCGACGAGCGGCCCGATGAGCTGACCGTATTCTTGCGGCCAAACAAGTACACCGAGGGACGTGCCAACCTGGCAATCGTCAACTGGCGGAACCGCACGGAGGTCGCCGTTGACGTCGCCGGCGTACTCGCTGACGGACGCGATTGGCGTCTGATGAATCCCTACGATTTCTTCGGCCAGCCAGTGGCTATGGGCACTGTTGGTGAGGGAAAAATCACCGTCCCGCTCGGCGGCGAGTTTGCCGCATTCGTCCTGCTCGCGGCTCCCGTAGCTGATGAGTCTGATTCACCCACGAGATAAGGGAAAAAGATGTCGGGAACCTTTTTCATGATCCACATGTAAGCGGTCCTCGAAACCGGTTCCCGACACCTCTTTTTTTTCCGGTAAACGCTTGACGCTCTGCTTGGACCATGACGGCCAACATGTCGTTAGTGTCGTCGGCGGAGCCGTCAGCTACAATGAGGCGTGGAACGAGGTGGACGTCAGCAAGCTCAATCTCGCCCAAACGCTACGACATGAAGAAATCCATCAACCTGTGGGCGTTCCCCTATCCGGAGCGGATGAGCCTGAAGGAATGTCTGCAGATGGCCAAGGACGCCGGATTCGAGGCCGTCGAATTGAACTACGATCTGGAGAACGACCTGTCGCCGAAGGCCGGCGCAAGCGACCTCCGCGCGATTCGCCAGTTGGCCGACAAGATCGGCTATCGCGGATATCTTACGTTCGAGTATTTCCATCCGTACTCGCACTACCCCGAGGCCCTGATCTATCAGACGTCGGATTCCCTAGATCGGATCATGGGCCGCATTTCCTGACAGGAAAAGGACATCTCCCTAAATCCAGGGCGTTATAAACGCGAATGCCAGGTTTCGTTACCGGTTGTTAAAACTCCGCTCAGTGGGAGGAAACAGGCTATGAAGCAGATGAAACGTCGTGGTTTTATTAAGGGAGGCGTCGCTGCGTCGGCCCTGGCCGCCGCGCCATTCAACATCCTCAAGGCTGGGGAGGCACCGAACAGGGACGAATATCATCCCAATATGGCCCACGGCGGCGGCAATTCACAACCTCGGGAGGAGAAATCCCGGGGACGGGCCCCGCGAGATTCGAACAATTCTTGCATCGTTGGGGTCGATGAGCTACGTTGAGTGACGTCGCGTGTATTGTGCACACGCCGAGAGCGACCGAACGAATTGTCGATCGATATCGCATCGTCCTCGCCCATGGGCCTTGGGATCCGTTTGTTCCGCTGAAGCGTCGTGTTTTGCAGTTGAGAATCGGAGAGGTTGTGACATGCGGAGGAGTACACCGCTGACGTTCATTGACGGCCGCCGTGCCGCGGCCCGATTCGGCCTCCTGTCGGTGTTGTGTTGTGTCGCTTGCCTTTCACGGCTGTCGGCCGAGCCTCCGACTGCGGCACAATTGCCCGAGGGCGGCGCGTCGTCGCTCGTCTCGGTCATGTCGGATGGCACGCTCCACTATGGAGCAGACGAGGACCTCCTGTTGCTTTCGGCCTACGACCGATCGATCGCCCCGGTCGGCGACTACCCGCTTCAAGAGGTTGGTGGGAAGGTCGAACGCAAAAAGGGAGGGCCTTACTCGGGGTACGCCGCGTACTTCGACGGAACGCAATACATGAAGATCCCGTACGAAGAAACCGGGCGTTTGAACATTAGCGGCCCTGATGCGCAGGTGAGCATGTTTGCGGTCGTTCGCGTGACGAATCTCGAAAAGAGCCGCCCGATCGCCGGTATGTGGTGCGAGGGCCAAGGCGCCCACGACGATTCCGGGACGCGGCAGTACGCGATGCTCATGAACATGCCGACCTACGGTGGACGGAACCAACTCGTGCCGCATATCTCGAGCGAGGGCGGCGTAACCCGCCGGGCCGACGGTTCACGCTTTCCATGGTGCGTCGATTACGCAGCAAGCGTCTCAAAGGTGCCGACGGATCGCTGGTGCACGCTCGGGTTCACCTACGACGGCAAGTACATCAAGGCCTACGTCAACGGAGAATTGGAGCCGCGAGAGCTTGATCCCGTGAAAGATCGTCGCAACGACCCTTACTTCCTCAAAGAAGGGCCGGGCGGTGGCGATCGCGGAATGAACCCTTACTACCACGGTCGCGGCATCTTTCGCTACGACCCGGCCAAACACGCCAAAACGAAGATGCCCCCGTCGGACTTCACGGTCGCTGCTCGCTTCGCCGTCGGTTCAATTACCCACAAAATGACGATCGGGCGTTTCGGCGGTCTGGCCGTCTTCGACCGCGCGCTGACCAACGCGGAAATAGAGGCATTGCACAAGTCCGCGGGAATCGAGGCGCTCGACTAACCACCTGCGACACACTGAACGTCTTTCTCACACAACTACCTTGAGGCAGAACCATGTTGTCACGAATTCCGTTGCTCATCGAGATCCTCCTTGGAATCGCGCTCACGTTCTTTGTGTCGTGCGCCGTAGCGAAAGCGAACGACGCCTTTGACCTTCCGGATGACCTGCAAGCCGGTGAGCTGCTCTACGAAGCCACGATGGCCGATGCGCGAAGCGTCGACCGGTGGCGCATGGAAGGCCCGGGCGAGGTATCCTTCAAGGACGGCTGGCTGGAGATGCTCTCGCCGAATGAAGAGATGCACCATGTGTTCTGGTGCCCGAAACGCTTTCCAGAGAGCTTGATCGCCCAGTGGGACGCGCAGAACATGGAGACCGACGCGGGGCTCTGCATCGTTTTCTTTGCGGCCGCGGCGCTTGACGAGGATGGGAGCATCTTCCGTGATGATCTGCCGAAGCGCGACGGGACCTTTTCGCAGTACACCAAGGGCGCCATACGCTGCTATCACACATCATACTACGCCAACGCGGCGCACAACCCGGACCGACGGCAGACGAACCTCCGCAAGAATCCGGGTTTCCATCTCGTGGCCGAAGGTGAAGAAGGCATCCCCACGAAGTCGAAGGCCGTCCACACGATCACCCTGGCGAAACTCGGAACGCACATCCGCCTGTGGGTCGACGACAACAAGGTCATCGACTGGACCGACACGGGCGAGAAGGGCGGCCCGCCCCACGGCGACGGCTTCATCGGCTTTCGCCAGATGCAATGGACGCACTTCCGATATCGCAACTTCCGCGTTTGGGAGACGACGGATTCGGCGGAGAGCGAGGACCCGACGAGCTCCGCGGCGATTCAGCGCCGCCGAGAAGCATCGCTCGCGAAGGCCGCGGAGAACGAGTTACGCCTGAGAATCCATAACGGGAAGCAAACCCATCCGATCGTTCTCGCGCGACTGGCGACCGGCACGGCCGACGAAGCGGACATCGTTTGGGGTCAGGTCTTGACATATAACTTATCCCCTGCTTTTTTCCCATTTCATGACTCGCCCATTACGAATCGAAATTGAACATGGCATTTATCATGTCACGTCTCGTGGTTGGGAACGTCGCGTGATTGTGCGTGATGACCACGACCGGGACAAATGCGATCAGTTGCTCGATCGTGTGGCGAACCGATGCGGATGGCGTTTTTTCGCATGGGCATTGATGGATAACCATGTCCATCGTTTCTTTGGTAGCCGTTCACGGGTGCCGCTACACGGCCTGGACACGCAAGGCCCGCATGGATGCCACGGCTCCGCATGGATGCCACGGCTCCGCATGGATGCCACGGCTCCGCATGGATGCCACGGCCCCGCATGGATGCCACGGCCCCGCATGGATGCCACGGCTCCGCATGGATGCCACGGCTCCGCATGGATGCCACGGGCTTGTCCCGTGGTGGTTCACGTTCGCCGCTACAAACCGGCCAGACACACCACTGCTGGCCGTCGGTAGCGTGGAACGTAACGGACCACGGGACAAGCCCGTGGCACACCCGGCAAAGCCCTTTTTCAAGATGTGCAACGGAAGTGCGAACGTCCGTGGATATTGGTCTCTTGGCCGTGAACGGTTACGGAAAGCGGAAGGTCAAATGGGGCTGCTCATCCTCGCCGAGGTAATGACGTACGGCGCCGCGGCCGCCGCGCAGCCCCGCGCAAGGAACTGTCGGCGAGTCGGAGAGTCGCTGCTGTAAGTCATGGTTCTCCTCCTGGACAGAGTGTGATATGCGCGTTGCAACCGATTCTGTTTGCGCCTTACTCGTCCTTCAGCCAAACGGTGGAAGGAGCCCCGGCTTTGGGTTCGGCGCCATCTATACCGCGATTGGCCCGGGCATAGTAGGGAATCGCAGTCAGCGAGGAGTCGTCGGCCCACTCGCCCTGGATGACCTTCACGCCGCCCAGCAAGTCCGGCTTCCACTCCGTCGTCAGCGAAGCATCGGAGTCGAGGGACTTGTCAAGCTTCTGGTCGACGCCCTCGACGCAGTAGACCAGCGGCCCATATTGCAGCGCAACCTGGCCTCGTGTCGCCTCCACCTTGTCGATGGCCTTGACCCGTTGAACGTCCATCGGCAGCGTCAACTCGATCTTGTCGCCGGCCTTCCACTTCCGCCGGATCACGGCGTAACCGTTCTCCACCGGCGGTGTGACCTCGGAGCCGTTCAGCGCAATCGACACGATACCGTCGCACTCCGGCGTGGCCGTGTAAAGCTCGCTCACGCTCCGGTTGGGCGAAGCGTGGTGAAACGTTTCATTGCGAGTCTCCGTGGTTGGCAGAAAGTCGTGGGAAAATTTTTTCTAAAAGCAGCTAACGTTCGAGTTTTCGATGTCCGCAGGAACTCGTAAAAAGCCACCGATACGAGGCCACCGGTCACGGCTTGGGGCGCTTTGCTTTTTCCACTTGCGGAGCCAGCGCCACGCGAAACCCCATCGTGATCATGTAGTTCATGTCGGGCTCGTAGCAGGCGCGAGCGGCCGAGCGAAGGTCGGGATGGACGGCCGTGTTCAGGAATTCCACTTTGTCGTCGAAGAAGGGCGCGCAACTGCCGCCGCGGGCGACTTTCTTCTCGCCCGTGGCCGGCCCGGCCGGGTCCTTTTGGACGCCCTTCTCATAGGGGCCGTACCAATCCAGGCACCACTCCCAGACGTTACCGTGCATGTCGTGAAGCCCCCAGGCGTTGGGTTTTCGGCTGCTCACGGTGTCGCCCACGCCGAACGTATAATTGCCGCCATGCCCGGCATACGTGTGCCTCTTGATGACCGCCGGGTCGTTGTAATCGCCCTCAAAGTTGTAAGCCCCCTGGCTGCCGGCGCGGCAGGCGTACTCCCACTCCGCCTCGGTGGGCAGGCGGTAGACGTAGCCTTCGGGCAGTCGGCCGGCCTGCCTCTCAATCTCGGTCAGTCGCTTGCAGAACTCCGCGGCCCGTTCCCAGCTCAGCGTGTCCATCGGGTAGGAGAAGTTCAGCGGGCTGGGCGGCCCGCTTTTTACGAGCGGGAAGCGGTAGGTAAAAGCCGTTCCCTCGTGCAGCGGGCCGCGGAAGGCGGTCCACCGTTCGAATTTGTAGTCCGGCGGCATCATCAGCTTGTAGAACTCGCGCTGCCGGCACTCGTAGGCCGCCATGTAAAAGGGCCGGGAGATCGTGACCCGGTGCTGCACTTCATCGTCCCGGCGAGCAATCTCGCCCTCCGGGCTGCCCATGGTAAACGTGCCCGCGGGAATGAGTTTCATCTCCATGTCGACGCTGGGGACATTCCAGTCCTGGGCCTCAAGGTCCTTCATGGCCGCCGCGTCCTCCGCGGCCACGGCACCGGACGCCAGGAGCAGCAGAAGGGCGGCTAACGTGCATCTTGTCGTTTTCATGGGATTCCTCTCGCCAATCGTGAGTGTAAGTGTTTTCAGGTACGTGGCGCAATTTCCGCCTTCTCATCTTTTGTCTCCCGGTCGTGCTTGATTATGGGCCCGATGATGACGGTGGCGCCAAGTGCGCATCTACTCTATTGTTGCATAAAGACGGCGTAGGACGGGTCTCCAGGCCCGTCCTTTACAGCACATAAATGTCTTTTTGCGGTTGTTTGAAGATCTCACATTTCGTGAGATCCGCGGACACCAGATCAAGTACGATTTCGCACTTGAAAAGACGGGCCTGGAGACCCGTCCTACATATACTGTTTGCAACGTTAGGGTCTACTCTGCTTCATTCTTCAGCATCTCCGCAGGATCGCGTCCGTTCAGTAACCAACTCAGATTGAACCGCGCGATTTGCCCTCCATCATCTTCGTAGAGGAGGTAGATCCAGCCTTCGCTCTCCGTTCCGGGCCGTCCGGCGTTGAGCGAGGAGTAGGCGAAGGCGCCTTGGGTGACGAGGCGCTTCAGCGGCCAGGTTTGTGCGCCGTCGAAGCTGGCCCAGACCGTCCCTTGGTTGCGTCCGCTCTTGCTGTCGGCGTTACTGAAAATCAGGAAGTCCTTGCCCTCGACCGGCAGGCGGACCAGCCCACCCATCAAGCCGTAGGCGGTGTTTTGCGGACCGTCGGGCAGCGCTTCGCAGATTGCCAGGTCCTGCCAGGTGACGCCACCGTCGTCGCTCCATGCCGTCCAGCGTCTGAGAGGATTGACGCCCTCGGGGGCCCAGTGCCGCCGCGAGTTGTAATAGATCCGCCCGTCGGACAGCTCGGCCACAGTCGCCTCGCCGGTTCCGAAGGCCGGAAACGGGTCGCTGGTAAGCCAAGTTTTGCCGCCGTCGTCGCTGTAGATGGCGTTGGTGTAATGGGTGGGCCATTCGCCGCGGCTGTTTTTCTTCCCATAGTAGCGGGCCGGGCGGAGCAGCCGGCCTTTGTGCGGGCCGTGCATCAGAGTAATGCCGTGCTCGTTCATATGCATCTCGGGCTTGTGGCCCTTGCTGTCCGGCTTGATCTCGGCGTTCACGGCCGACCAGGTCTCGCCGTGGTCCCGGCTGCGATAGACGGTTTCCGCGGTCGGCGGATGACGCTGCCCCACGAAGGCGAAGATGTCGCCGTTGGCCTCGTTCACGGTGACACCACCGCCCATGTGTCCCTTTCCGACCAGAATCTCCGGTCCCCAGGTTTTGCCGCCGTCTTCGCTGCGGCGAAGCTTCACGCCGTTCCAGAAAGCCAACACCGTGCCGTCCGTCGCGACCACCACGTTGGGGAAACGGTCGCCCTTGAAGACCTGCTGGATCTCCATCTTCGGTTTGCCCAAGAACGGTTCCAGCTTGCCTTCGACGTTGCTTCCGAGTCCGCCCTCGCCACGCGCGGCGCTGCAGACTGCCAGCAGAACCAGGGTCATGAGTGTGGTTGTACTTGTATTCATGGGATGGGTCCTTTCATCGTGGGATCGAGTTTGGTCATTCACAGGCCCCCATCGGTCAAACGACGACGGGGCGTTGGTGGTCGCCTTTCGATGCGCGCATGGTGGCGGTATCCGTGAGCTTGAACCGGATGCCAACAATCATCGGTCGATCTCCGGCGCCAGCACCGAGCTTCTCGTGAAGGAACATTTTCATGCGCCGGACCGCGCTTCCTCAAGCGCCCGCTTGGCGGAATCGAGCGATCTGCGCACCTCATCGAGTTCTCCGCGATCCCACCGGTTCTGTGGCAATAGCCGCGGATGATCGGTCTGGCGCAGGAGGTAATCGTGCAGGCGGTAAAGTTGCTCGCGCTGCAATTCTTCCACCCGGTCGCTTAAGTCCAACCATTTCTTGAACTGTGGGTCCCGCTCCTTGAGCTCCGCCCGCATCTTGTGCTGGTAGGCGGGCCGGACTCTGCCGCGGGCTTCCCCCAGGGCGCGGATCACCCGCTTCCATTCTTTGGAATAGGGAATATGCGCCTCGGCCCGCTTCCAGGCCAGCATCCGCGGGTCGGTCGCTTCCGCCTGGCGCAACTCGTTGAGCCGGGTCTTGGCCATTTCCTCCAGCGGTTTCATCTCTTCCTGCAGGCGGGCGATTTCGGCCTGGGCGGCCTTGCTTTCCGGCATCGCGGCCACGGCCGCCCGCGCCTGCTCCTCGACCTGCTCCAGGCGGGCCAGCCGCGCTTCGAGCACCTTGACCTGCTGGGCCGGTTCCAGCGCGTCCACGGGCACGTCGGCCGCCAAGGCGTCGTCCGGCGGTTCCGGCAGCGGCGCCGTGCCGCGCACCCGCTTGAGCCACTTTTGCGTAAGCGGCAGGTCCTTGATGCTGCCGTCCTTCTCCCACTTCGTGCTCCAGTCCCACTGCCGGACGCTGGTCTTCCAGTTCTCCGGGGCATAGGCATCTTCGATTTCGCTCACCTTATTCAGGTCGTCACGAAGGGTGTCACCGCCCGCCAGCTTCTGCGCGTGACTGTTGATGAAACTGCTGATCCGGGAATTGTAAAACCCGTGGAAGTTCTGGCGGATGAAAGAGCACAGGATATGGTAGTCCAGGTAGTACTTCTCGCGGATCAAATCGTGGACTTTCTCGAGCCGATCGTTAACCGCCTGCTCCTTTTCGATCACTCCCGCTTCGCGCAGCTTCTCGTCCGCATAGCGTCGCGCCTCCTCGTCAGAACCCTTGTTCGCCGCGAGAAACTCCTGCCGATACTTCTCGCTCGTCTCCTTCTTCCACTGCTCGAACTCTTTGAAGTCCTCGACCGCCTCCATGTATTCAGGCTCTTGGAACTTCAGTTCCATCAGGTGCGTAATGGCTCGACCGGCCCGGTAGTGCCAGTCGTGCAACGCGGCCTCCGAATAGCGCTGCGCCCGGTCCGCCTGCTCGAAGGGGCTCGCCCCCATGTTCCGCAACACGCTCTTGGCAAAGCCTTTCTCCGGCCGGCGCGGCGCGTCGCGGTGCGGCGCAGGCAGGTCTGCAAAGGCCTCGCCGTGAACTTGATGGTAGACGACGACGTTGTCGAAGACGCCCTTCAGTCGCGACTTGCCGTCCCGCGCCGTGGCGAGGAAGTTCCGCTGCGGCTGGCCTGGTGGAAAGACGTCGGCGGGTCGAAACTCCGATTCCGTCTCGCCCACCAGCTTGTCGTTCATCCACAGGGCCACCCGCCGGCCGTCGATCTCCAACCGCACCCGCGTCCATGTGTTCTTGGGCAGCGGTTGGTTCGAGGTCACACGGGCCACCTCTCCACCCTCGACCAGGGCGGTAAACTGCAGCTTGCCGCCCGGGCCGCCGGTCGTCAGCGCAAAACGGTCCGGCAAGCCGGAGCCGAAGTCGAGCAGCGTTTGCTCGCCCTCCCCCTGCCGCTTGACGGTCATGTCCACGGTAATCTCCGGAAGATCCGCAATCCGGCGGTTGAGTTCCGCGTACTGCGCGCGGCCGTCGAAGGCAAAGCCCCGCCGCCCGTCTTCCTCGACGAAGCTCGGCTGTCCATGCAGATAGCCGTTCATCAGGCTGACGAAAAACTCGCGGAAGTCTCCGTGGCCGTGCTGCCGATAGTAGTCCTCCAGCATGACCGTCTCCGCCTGGTCCATGGCGTAATTAGCCCACAGGCCGTTCTCGTCGAGTTGCTCGTCGAGGCGGAGCGTCAGGTCTGAGGCGGTCTCTTCGCCCGTAAGCGCCAGCGGCATCCAGGCCCGCTGATAGCCGGAAAGTTTCGTATCCTTGGAAATCACGGCCTGCCCACCCACGCGGGCATGGCCGGAAAGAACCACGTTGTCCTTGATCACGGCACAGTCTTCCACGATCGCCTGATCGAGCACTTTGGCGTTGTCCAGGACAATGGCGTTCGGACCCACATAGGCCGTGGGGGCGACCTCTGCGCCGGCCGCGACCCATCCGCCGCCGTTGGGATGCGCCGCGCCGTCGGCCGCTTCGACCGCCGCGGTGAGCTTCTCGAGGAGCTTCTCCGCGACGGGCGGGAGTTCTTCGCCATTGGCGGCCCGCCGCCGCAAGGCCTCGGCGGACGCCTCCGCCTCCGCCACAAACCGCTGGCCCGCCGCCGTGTGCGGCAGGCCGGGGAGAATCGTCGACATCAGCGAGTTCCATCCGTCCATCCCCCGCAGCCGGCCCTCGTCGCCGTAGACGCCGTACACGTCGTCCAGATCTGCCCGCGACCGGTGCGGCGTGCCCGGCGCCGCGCCCGCAAGCGTGACCTGCCACGGGTAGCGCGGGGCGTGCCGGCCCTGATAGACGCTCGCGAGGCCCCTTTTGGGAACCAACAGCGCGGTGGGCGTGGCCGCTACGGTGAGCCAGTAGCGGCGGTCTCCTTCCCGGCGGGGCATCGTCATCTTGCCCTTGTTCCACAGGTCGCTGTAGCGGGCCTTGCCGTCCTTATCCACGGCCACAATGCACGCCCGCCAATCGCTGTAGACCGCCGGGTCGTGGTAGCCCTCGAAATCGACTTCGATGGCCCCGCTGTCCTCATTCGGCACCAGCTGCACAATATTCGCCCCAAACGGTTCGGGCGCTTCGTCCCACGGAATCCGGTAGACGCCGTTTTCCACATCCACCGGCTCCAGGTAATTGCGGGCCGCGGCAAAGTAATTGACACGCAGCGGATATTGGTTTTGCGTGTCGAACTCCGCCAGCCGCGCGCTGTAGTCGCCCACCATGTCGCCCAGGCCGCGGATGCCGTCTTGGAACATCCCCCGCTGCTCGCCCACGCGGGCCAAGGTCTGGAAGAGGCACGGCTCCTTGGCCGCGCCCGGTATCGCGGTAACAAACAGCAGCCCCCAGTTGGGGTCGTAGCCGGGCGTGCGGTAGAACAGGCACGAGTTGTACTCGGCGTGCATACAGTTGCGCCACGGGACCAGCACGTTGTGGTGGTAGGAGGTGCAGCGGTTGTCGGTCAGCTCCATCATCGACTGGGCCAGAATCTCACCGTTGCCAAACCGCCACTGGATCGACATCCCGTGGCCGTACTCGTGGCCGAAGCCGCCGGGCGTGCTCCCTAGCCAGCCCATGCCCTGGGCGCCGTAGCCGCCGCCGGCCCCGCCGCCCTTCTTCTTGTAGCCGTCGAGGATCGTGCCGCCCACGTGGACTTCGTACTTGTACTGCTCCTGCCGGTCCCAGTACGGCATCAAATGTCCGCCGTACTCCAGGTAGGCGTGCATGTGCTCAAACATGTTGAACACGCACTCCCGCAACCGGGCGGCCACCTTCGGCTGCTGGGGGTTCAGCCAACGGCCTCCTTCCGGATCCGATGACTGACTTCCCGATGGCACAACAAAATGCTTCGACTGTAAGAGCAGCGAACCGGGCTGGCCGATCGGCGTGCCGCCGGGATACTCTTCAGCAGTTTGCGGGCGGACGCTGTACTCGGTCGGGTCGAGCGTGGTCATGGTCCGCTTCATTTCCTTGACATAGACGCCGAGGATGAACTCCCTGTCGGCCTGGCAGAAGGTTTTCGACTGGAAGCTCCGCTTGCTGCCGTCGGCCATCCGCAAAATGACGCTCGGCTCGAAGAAGTCCTCGCCCGCGTACGGATCGCCGATGTCATTGCCGATCCCGTCGAACCCGATCAAGTGTGCTTTGAACGTGCGGGGCAACCCCCAGGCGAGAAGCTCCGCGTCGCCCGGGCCGGTCACTTCGCCCGTCCGGGCATCGACCGCGGCCCGCTGAAAGGTCCACTCCCGCTCGGGCATGCCCTCTTCGACGGCGATGATGTCCACGCCCTTGCGGGGCCACCACTTGACCACGCGGCGCTGGTACTCCCGTGGTCCGCCGCCCGGCTCGGTTACCTCGTACAGGTCGACTTCCGGCCGCAGCTTTCCGCCCTCGGGATAGCCGGCCAGCCGGAAGAAGTCGTATTCTCCCGCGCCGGCCACGCCGGCAAGGGTCAACAGAATCGGACCGAAGACACAGGCACGGTGAGTCATAGCCGTACTCCTTGCCAGGCAGGCGCCGGGCGCGGTAAACACCCGGCGGTTGAAGTGTGGGGGTGGGGGTGGGCGTCGCTCAGAGAACACGCCTGGGTATTATGCCGCGCTTCAGATCCCCGCCGCAAGTCAATCCTGCGCAACAATCTATCAATTTTACGCATTTTCGACGCCCCCTTCACCTCCGGGGAGGACGGACGCGGGAGCTTCCGGGTGGGGTGAGGAAAAACTCCAAGTCGTTGCCATCCATGTTGTTGCGCCGTTCGTTTCGCCGGTATTGAGACGAAAGGACCTCTAAGAGACCTAAAAAACCTCAGGGAACACGGCGGGTA
>JBNJEM010000056.1:0-21040 GCA_051745935.1 Planctomycetota bacterium | reverse complement strand
GATATCATTATAGGCCCACGGATGGCAGAACGGACCCACGGATGAGGAAAGACGGAGAGAGTACAAGCCGGGTCGCTTGCGTTTCATGCGTTAGCGTACTCGCCGTGTTCCCTGAGGTTTTTTAGGTCTCTTAGAGGTCCTTTCGTCTCCATACCGGCGAAACGAACGGCGCAACAATATGGATGGCAACGACTTGGAGTTTTTCCTCACCCCAGCCTGACACTCACCATGCCCGAGTCGATGAGTCTCGAACGCCGGAAACTGCTCGAAATGCTGGGGGCCCAGCTCGTCCTGACGCCTGCAGCCGACGGAATGCCGGGCTCGATTGCGAGGGCATATGAGCTCGCCGAATCCACAGCCAACAGTTGGATTCCGCGGCAGTTCGGGCCGATCGGTCGCGCCGTGAGCTCGCAGCAAATTCTTGGGGCCCAAAACCGCCCGAGCTGGCAGCCCGGGACAACCGCTTCGACGACGGTCACCTCGTCACCGCGTCGGTCGGCTCCTTTGCACCGAATCCTTTCGGCCTTTACGACATGCACGGTAACGTCGCGGCGTGGACACTCGGGGGGTACGAGGGTCAGCGCCGAGCAGTCCGAGGCGGCTCGTGGCGCGACTTGCCTGCTGAGGCATACGCAGCAGAGCGATTTGGATACCACCCCTTTCGGTTGGAAACCACGACGGTTTCCCGGTCACCATCACGGATTGGTTGTTTCAGCTTCAGAATAGTCAAACGGACCTTCAGGGCACCAGTACCGGTCGGAATCACAGCAGACTGTTCATGCGAGGAAACGCATCTTGCCGTTCGCTCAGCCTCACGTGCTTTCGGGGCGGTTCAATCGGTGATAGAATTTGGTTCCATCCTGATTCCACATGCGTTTTGGAGCACACCTTATGAATCAAATACTTGAACGTGCCGCGACGAAAACTATCTTGTACCAGTCCGACCAACGAGCTGGCCGGTTGCGTGGGGATCCTCTCCCACCGGAACCATCCAACCGAATCCGATGTGACTGTCTGGTCCGCGGACCGTGGCGATGCATTGTTTCGGTGTTGATTCTTCATTGGCTCTGCTGTTTGTCCACGGGACTGGCCCAAGAGCGGTTCAGGTTCGAAGCCGAGGACGTGACGCGGCCCACCGAGGCCTGGGAGAAGAATACCTTTTCGGAAGATCAATGGAATCTCTGGTCCACGGACAAAAACGCGGAAAAGAAATGGTCGGAGGGAACGGTGCTGCAATCACCGCGCGTGCTGAAGGATCGGGAAAAGCCGGAGGACGGCGCGCCGGTGTTGCACACGGTGATTCGCGACCTTGAACCTGGAAAGTACTACTTGGTTATCGGGGGGGTGGGACGCGCCATCGCCATCTCGCGGGACGGCGAAACCTGGGAGAAGATCAGCGGTTCCCAGCGAGACTTGGGGGTCGTCGAGGTAGGTCCCGAGGGCTTTGAACTGTGGGTTGACGATCGATACGTGCATTCGGCGAATCCCGGATCTTGCTACTATGACTACCTGGAATTCTCCCCAGTGCCTGATCCGGATCGCAAACCGAAAGTGGATGGATTCGCCGAGAGTCGAATCGAGGAATCCTTGGGACGTGGTCTGATCGCGCGGCCCGTCGGTCCGGACCGTGTCTATCTCGGTTGGCGTTTGCTGAAGGACGACCCCGACTCGATCGGCTTCGATGTATATCGGAGCGCCGATTCACAAAAGCCCCGTAAACTGAACCAGCAGCCCATTACCCAGACGACTGACTTTGTTGACCGGCATCGCGACGGGAGCGAGCGGAGTGAGTATTGGGTGGTCCCAGTGGTCGAGGACGAAGAAGGCCAGGCGTCGCGCAAGGTTGCTGTTGCTGGATCGAGTGACAAACAGGATTATCAGTCCATCAAACTGGACGGCGACCATACGTTTCAGAAGTGTGGTATTGCCGACCTCAACGGTGATGGCGCTTATGATTACGTGATTAAGCAGCCTAACTCCAATGTGGATCCGTATGTCAAGTACTGGAAACCGAGTCCTGGAACGTACAAGGTGGAAGCCTACCTGGCCGACGGCACATTCCTGTGGCGTCACGACATGGGATGGGCGATCGAGCAAGGCATCTGGTACTCCCCGATGGTGGTCTACGATCTGGACGGCGACGGACGCGCCGAGGTGTGCTTGAAGGGCGGCGAGGGCGATCCGCGCGACGAGGAAGGCAAGGTTCAGTCCGGCCCGGAATATTTATTGGTGCTCGATGGCATGACCGGAAAGGAGAAGGCTCGCGTTGATTGGCCGAACCGCGAGGACTTTCCCAGTTACAATTATGCGTCGCGGAACCAGATGTGCGTGGCTTACTTGGACGGGAAAACACCGGCTCTGGTGGTCGTGCGTGGAACGTATAACGTCATCGAAGTCGTGGCCTACGAATACCATGGCGGGAAGCTGCGTGAATTATGGGCCTGGAACGAGGCCGAAGAAGGAGGAAACCGCTACGGTGGCCAGGGAGCGCACAGCATGCACGCCGTTGACGTGGATGGCGATGGCAGAGACGAGGTGTTTCTGGGTTCGGCGGTGCTCGACGATAACGGCGTGGGATTATGGTCAACGGGGCTCGGACACCCCGACCACCACTACGTCGGCGATATCGATCCCGCCCGCCCTGGATTGGAAGTGTATTACGGGATCGAATCACGCAGACGCGATGGAAACGGGTGCTGCCTCGTGGACGCTCGGACCGGAGAGATCCTCTGGGGACTGGACGAACCCACGCGGCATGTGCATTCCACGGGCATGTGCGCCGATATCGACGGCCGCGTGCCTGGCATCGAATGCTATTCGTCCGATACCGACGCCCAAAAGAAGTCCAATGCGCGCTGGCTGTTCGACGCCCGGGGCAACGTCCTGCGCGACGATCTCGATTGGGGCTTCGGACCTCGCGCCGTTTATTGGGACGCCGACTTGCAACGGGAAGTATTGCGCGGGGGCCACATCACCGAGTATCCGAGTGAGCGGCGGCTCGCTGAAATCAAGGGGCGTCCCATTGGCTTCGCCGACGTGGTGGGCGATTGGCGGGAAGAGTTGATCGTGAGCGTTCCCGGGGAACTGCGAATCTACTCCACCACCATCCCCGCCCAGGACCGCCGCGTCTGCCTCATGCAAGACCCGCTCTATCGCCTGGACGTATGCATCCAAGCCATGGGGTATACACAATGCCCGATGACCACCCACTGCCTGTCCGCCGACTGATTTAACCCCGTAATGGCAAATTCTTCTGGAGTTTTTGTGATTTCGATAGCAAAACATATTTCAGGCGGCTTTCCACCCGGAACAATCCAACCGCCTGAAATATATCATGGACCTCACACGGCTCGGCACCCATCTCGCGGATTCCCATAAGATGTTTTGAGGGTTTGTCGCGCCGCGTCTTTGTGGTAGACTTAGGCGTGCGTCACCTGTCTCGCTCAGGGGGCTTAGGGGGCATGCGACGCTCGCCCCCGACATCGGCGGGCGTCATTGGTGTGCCCCATTTCCGCTGACGGGTGTCGGATGAGGTGTCAACGGGCCGCGGGCAACAACGAGGAAGGTGACGCAAACCCTTAAATAGAATAGACTTGCGGGTGTGGCGGAACTGGCAGACGCGCAGGATTCAGGTTCCTGTGTCCATCACGGACGTGGAGGTTCAAATCCTCTCACCCGCACTGCTTTCTCCAGGCAACGGTTCAGTTTTTCACGGCATCGGCGGCCGCGTCCTGGACAAAGAAATCGGCGAAGTCGGCGACACTTTCCGCCGTGCCTTCCATGTCGTATTCGTCAGAGATCATGTTGCCGAGAAACCCTTGCAGGGATCGACGAGCCTGGGGCTCGGCGCGATGCGTCGCCATCTCGCTGGAAAAATTCAGCAGGTCGTAGACGCGACAGCGGGCAGGCAGCAGTCGCTGCCGCTTTTGGCTAATCGCGTCGAGATTGGCTAGTCCGTAGACGGTGCTCAGATTGCCCGTCATGCGGTGAAAATCCCGAAGCCAATGGTCCGACTTGATCGCCTGGCCATCACTCATTTTCGCCAGAAGCTTGTACAGCTCACTGCATTCCCGGACCGATGCCCAAGATTTCTGCGCGCTTTCGAATCGCTGGCGCAACGCGGCGTACCCTTCACCGTTGTCGAACCCGTCCAAGGCTCTGGAAATACAATGGCCTATGTCCTTTCCCCAGCTAATATCGCTGCGAAAAGCCCGATCATAGCCGACCATCCCGTTTGAGCAGACGGTGCGAAGAAACGAAAGATAGATTTTCGGGTGACTGTACCCATCGATCGGGGTCTCCAGCACGAACCGGTGTTGGAAATGATCTCCCCCAACCGTGAACGATCGTTCCCCGGAACCCGGCGTGTGCGTACTGGTCACCACGCCATCCGCGTAATCGATGTCCACCCCATCGTAGCGATTGACTAAATCCACGACTTCGCCGTGGCGAATCACCGCTCGATCCGGGTTCGAGACGGCGAGCAGCCGACGGCGCCCGTTGTCGTGCCGCTCAACACAATATCGGACCTCCTCATTCGACACGCATTCCGCGATTCGGTTGAACACCTCGACGGGCTGAAAATACCGAAAGATACTTTCCGACACGCCATATCGGTGAAAAAACGACGTCCAGAACCGCGGTGTGGGCGCCACGGTTTGATGGTCGACCCGCATTTGGTTCACCGTCAGTTTTCCGCTGGGCGCGCGCTGGGACTCGGTGACGATCAAATCCCGGACATTCGCGATTCCATATGCGAAAGAATACCCCATGTCACTTCCTCCTCTGTTCTTTTCTTACAACTGAAACGTTTCCTCGCGAGCCTCCCACGGTAGCGAACGCCGCCGTTGGTTGGCGACAACGGGCGGTAGTTTGACGTCGACCGCCGCGATGGCACGCCGAGCGACATCGCTGATGGCCGTGATGTGGCGATTGAGCTTCAGCGTCTGCCAACCCTCCTCGGACCAGGCGTACTGTTCGTCGGCCAGTGCCGTCTTGACGAACGGATGGCGTGTGTTGTTGCACTGGACGATTTGCTTAAACGGCGTCTCCACGCACTTGCGGAATACGCGCCCCGCCATTTGGATCGTGCAGGCTCGACCCGAAGGACGGCAGAAGACCGTTTTCAAAGAGGGACAATCGAATCCTTCCGTCAAAATGGCCATGTTCAACAGCACATCGATCTTGCCCTCGGAAAACTCGGCAATCTGACGCTGGCGGTCCGTCCGCGCGGTAACGACTTCGGCCCGGGCCCCGCCGCGAGTCAGTCGCTCACAACATTCATTGCACTGAACCAAGCGGTGGAAGAAAATCAGTGATTTGCCCCATCGTTCGGGTTCCCGAAGGTAGCATTCCGCCACCGACGCGGGCGAATAGCGTCTGATTGTAAAGTGGTGATAACGGCTCAGGAAACCGTCCTGGATCAGCTGGTGGATTCCAGCATCTTTAATAATCCGATCAAAGCACAATTTGATGCGATCGGTCCGGAAGGGCGTGGCGGTCATCCCCAATACATAGCGAGGCCGAATGGTGCTGTGCAGGTTCGCCATGCTCGCCGCCGCGTCATGCTGTGCCTCATCGACCACCAACACATCCACCTTGGGGGGGTGTTTGTCAAACATCGAGATCAGCCGCAGGTCAACAGCGAATCCCCGCCGTTCGTTCTCCTGCTTCGCTTGTACCAATAGATTGCGGCGCATGGAAGCCCAGCCCACGCTATATCCAAATCGGTGCTGTAGTTGGCGAGCGATTTCGAGCCCCATGATGGTTTTGCCACTGCCGGTCGGACTTTCCACCAACACGGAATGAGCCGCCCGCTCCGCCTCGCCCCACCGATCGCGATGGGTTCCCTCGAACATGCCCAGGCACTTTTCCACGATTCTCGCTTGGTAAGCCCGGTTTTCCAGCCTTAAACCCGAAAAAACGGCGGGAGAGGCCGAACCAACGGCGGGCCCCTTCCCTTCAACGCCCCCCTTCCCTTCAACGTCATGGCCCGCGACGCAATCCTGTTTGCTCATATCCAGAGTATCTCCGTATTGACTGGCGTTATTGACTGGCGTTATTGACTGGCGTTATTGACTGGCGTTATTGACTGGCGTTCAGCTGTTTCCGCTTCGATCCGTTCGTTTTCGCTTGCAAACCGTTGCAAACCGATTGGCTTAAAAGCGCCCCATCCGAATCACGCTGTACCCCCACGAACCTCTCCTTGCGTGTTCGAGCAGCTCGTTGCCCATGATTCCCATCTCGCTACTGGCCGCTGCTTCCCGGTCCATTGACCTCCCGCCAGCCCTGACCACCCCATCATACCGGGCGTCGCGCTGACCGGCGTCAATGGCGAGGAAAGTTGGAGGGCAACAACTCGCCGAGACTGTCACGGCTGCCCCATGCCGACATGAATTCTCGTCCATGTCCGTGACACGTTTGGTCATCTCCACGATGATTTTTCCAGAACCCCGCCGCTCTCCGAACCCCCGGCCATCTTGGCGCGGCCGCCCCCCTCGAGGGCTCGACGTGTCTAGGGGACGGGGCCGATAAGCCCCGAAGCGAAGTAGAAATAGGCCGGCGCGCCGGCAAACACAACGGAGTCGAGCACGTCCAATACACCGCCTAGCCCCGGCAACCAGCCGCCGGAGTCCTTGCGGCGCGCATCCCGTTTGAATAGCGATTCGGCCAGGTCCCCCATCATTCCCGTCACGGTGACCAAGCCTCCAAACAGTAGCCAGCCCCACAGCGGGCCCCGCTCCGGTTGCTGGCCCACCAGCGCCGGCACCAAGAAGGCATGGCAGATGTACCCGCCCACGCCGGCGGCCAGCAATGCGCCAACCGCCCCTTCCACGGTCTTGGATGGGCTCAGCACCGGGGCCATCTTATGTTTGCCGAATTGGCGTCCCACGAAATAGGCCGCGGTATCGGAAAGCTTGGCGATGAAAACCAACGAGAGGAGCGCGGCCATGCCCCAGTCCGGTCCAGCCGCTTCGCCGAGCCCCCGCAGCTTGACCAGAAAACCGACCAGCAACCCGGCGTAGACGATCACCAACATCGACAGGGCGATGCGCCCGGTGGACTGTCCTGACGGCTGTCCCGACGGCGCGTACCGACTCATTTCACTCCCAAATACCAACCCGATTCCCAGCACCACCGCCAATAGTAACGGGTCAAACGCGCCAAACGAATACTCAATTGGCACGCCCAAACAAGGCAGCCGCAGAATCAGGGGGAATCCGGCCCCCAGGACAACCAGCGGCGCGGCGACATGGATCGGCCACCCGCGTGGACAGTCAGGCCGCTCGCGCCACAGACTGAGCAGCTCATGCACCATCATCACTGAAAGGATAAGGGCCAGCGGCAGGAGCCAAACACCGCGAGCCCCCATGCAATAGTGGAAGTCGAGATACACGAGCGCCAGGAGGGGGACAACAATCACACTCGCTGAAATCAGTCGCCATTTTAGCAACGCGAAACCCTTCACATCCAGAGCCGGTTTTCAATCCGTGGGCAATCCGCCAAAGCGACGATCTCTTCGCGCGTAGGCCCGGATGGCTTCATGTAAATCCCGCGTCCGGAAATCGGGCCAGAGTCGCGGCGTGACCCAGAGTTCAGCATAACTGATTTGCCAGAGCAGAAAATTACTCACTCGCATTTCTCCAGCGGTGCGAATGAGCAGATCCGGATCGGGCTGGCCGCTTGTATAGAGGTGCGATTCAATCGTTTCTTCCGTGATGTCCTCTGGTGGCAGGTCGCCCCGCTGGACCTTGGCTGCGATACCGCGAACGGCATCCACCAGCTCCACACGCCCGCCATAGTTGATGGCCAAGCAGAGGCGCAAACCGGAATTGGCCTGGCTCATGCTCACCGTACGGTCCATTTCCGCCAAAACTCGATCGGGAATCCCATTTCGCTGCCCGATCACCTTCACCGAAATGTTCTGTTGCATGATCGTCTCACGATTCTCGATCATGTACTGTTCCAGTAAATGCATCAAGAAGTCGAGTTCTTGTGCCGGGCGTTTCCAATTCTCGCTTGACAAGCAGTAGAGCGTCAATTGCTCGATGCCCAATTGCGCAGTTTCTTCAATGGCGCGCCGCACACTCGAGGCGCCGCGGCGATGCCCTTCGATTCTGGGCATCGCGCGTTGCTCCGCCCACCGCCCATTTCCATCCATGATGATCGCAATGTGCCGCGGCAAGTGCTCCCGCGGGATCTCGCACAAGAGGTCACTGTCCGTAGCGGATGAATCAGCAGGATCCGAAAACATTGGCCAACCAATGTAGAGTTCAGGATAAGACGTTATACCTCAAAGTGTAAACGTTTCACGTCCTTCGAACGGCCCCGACGCTGGAAAAGCCCTGGTTTCAGGTCGTGTCCAGGTGGGTCGAATTGGAACCCGTGACGGGTGCCGTCCTGACCGCGAAGGCCCCGAAAGCCGGGCTTTACCAGCTAGTCGAGACATGAAGCTTACAGTTTGAGTTATACGCGTTGGCGAAGGCGTATTCCACCGCCAGTCCAACCAACGGAAGGACGGACTGCCTCAAGTATTCGCCCAACCGGATATTTTCCCAGCCGGCCCCCCTTCAACCGTCAGCCGGATACACCGCCGGTGGGCAAGCGTGACGCAAGCCGCGATCGAACCCAACCGATCCCGTGCCGGCCGTCCATGCCGCGAATTCCCGAGCCAATGAGCATCGTTCGCGATCGTATTATACCGGTCGCGGATGACTTTCTCCGCCGCGAGTCCGAACAACGGGCGGACGGCTCGCGCCGGGCAGCTCTCCAACCCGGAAAAAACCAACCGCCTGAAATATAAGTATAACGCGCCCGAGAGGGCGACCCAACGCGGGATCGCTCACCACGCCGCCGGTACGGTTAACTCTTGCCCAGATCGCCGCACACAATCGTTTGCTCGCGTCCTGGCCCCACGGAGACGACTTCGATGGGGCACCCCACCAACTGGCTGATTCTGTCCAAGAACCGATGCGCTTGGGGCGGTAGCTCATTGAGCGTGGTGGCCCTCGAGACGTCTGTTTGCCAACCCGGTAGCGATTCGTAAACGGGCTTGACCCGCCTCAGGTCTTCCATCCGTCCGGGTACGTGATGGATCCGTTCACCGTTCAACTCGTAGGCCACGCAAATCCGCACCTCCGGCAATTGACTGATTACATCCATCATCATCAGGGCCACGGTGTCAATGCCGCTGAGCCGGGCCGCGTAGCGGACCGCGACCGCATCAAACCAACCACAGCGCCGGGGGCGTCCGGTCGTGGTTCCATATTCGTTTCCCAAGTTCCGGATCATTTGTCCCGTTTCGCTGTTCTCCTCGGTGGGAAAAGGTCCGCCACCCACCCGCGTGGAATACGCCTTGGCGACACCAAATACCTTTTTGACCCACCGCCCGGGAACTCCCGAACCCGCCGAGACGCCAACCCCGGAGCTGTTGCTGCTGGTCACGAAAGGAAACGTGCCATGGTCGATGTCAAGCATCGCGCCTTGCGCCCCCTCAAACAGCAAGTTTCGCCCAGCCTCCACGGCGTCGAGCAGATAGGTGGTGGTGTCGGCCACCATGGGCGCAAGGTGTTCCGCATACTGCGTGTACTGTTCGAAAATGCGGTCCGCGTCCAGCTCTTCTGGGGCAATCTGCTCAGCAAATCCCGCCAGGGCGCGACGTTTGTGCTCCACCGCCTGAACAATACGTTGGTAAAAGTCACCGCCAATCATATCGCCCAAGCGGATTGCCGACATCCGGCCCACCTTGTCCCGGTAACAGGGGCCGATACCCCGCAGCGTCGTGCCGATACTCTCTCCCCCCACCGTGTCCGTATTCTGAACGCGATCTTCGGCAATGTGCCACGGAAACACGACATGGGCCCGATCACTGATCATCAACCGTTGAGCAACCGGAATCCCACACGAGGTCAGCGTCTTCAGCTCCTGTTCAACAACCCCGGGATTGAACACGACGCCCGGCGCAATGACGTTCATGACCTCCTCGCTCAGAATCCCGCTCGGGATCTGGTGCAACTTGTAGGTCGTGTTGTCCACCCTCACCGTGTGCCCGGCGTTGGCCCCCCCCTGATAGCGTACGACAATGTCGACGCCAAGCCGCTCCGCGAGCAGATCGACCAGCTTACCTTTTGCTTCGTCACCCCACTGCAAACCAATTACACTCATACCGGCCACGGTTGTTGCCTCCGGACAAATATTCCCACGCGTTTCCAAATGACACCACAATGATCAAGCATTTCCCGTGTATATATTTCAGGCGGTCGGATTTGTCCGGATGGAAAGCTGCCCGACGCAAGCCGTCCTCCCGTTGGTCGGACTCGCGGCGGACAAAGTCATCCGCGACCGGTATATTTCAGGCGGTCGGATTTGTCCGGATGGAAAGCTGCCCGGCGCAAGCCGTCCTCCCGTTGGTCGGACTCGCGGCGGACAAAGTCATCCGCGACCGGTATAAACGGCCGGGACGGGATGGATTGCCTCCACTGGCGGACGATATCAGGGTGGCCGAACACCGGTAGGACTTCCCGCCAATCAACGAACCCACGCCGCCGCCGCCAGCTCCACATCGGACCGGTGGCTGGACTCGCTCACACCGACCAGCGTCCCCCTGGCACCACACCGGCCTCGCGCGACTTGGAAAGCGGCGGGCTCCCCCTGCCGCGCGGGCTCCCGTGCCGACACCGCCCAAGCCCACTAGTCTACGCGTCGGAGGGCGCCACGGTCAACTATGGAACAGCCGCCCTACCCCCTTGCCCCTCGGACGATCCCCGAATTCCCACCATCGAAGGGGGCGGGAGCGGAAAGGAGATGCTATCGTATCAGGCTAAACCCGATCACAAGCCAGGCAAATGGGGGCCAGCATTTCGCCCGTGGAGGGCTGGGACGGCTGAACCGGTTTCGGCCGCGTCGCGCGTCTCGTGCGTCGCGATTGTCCGCCAGCATGGCCCGACGGCAGTATAACGTGAATCCACCCGATCAAGGTTCCACTGGAGGCTCGCCGACTCGGGCCGCTGTCATTTGGCGGCAATACTCGTATAGCGCCATAATGGTCGCGGTGGCGACATTGTAACTGTAGGGTCGGCCAAAGACAGGAATCTCCACGACGTGATCGAGAAGATCAAGTGTCGCTTGATCCAGGCCCCGTCGTTCGTGTCCAACAACCAAGGCCGCCCGCGGCGGAAATGAAAAGTTGTACAGGGATGTTGAATGACTGGTCTGCTCGAGCCCGATCAAGGGATACCGTTCGTCTCGGAGCCGTTTGAGCACGGGGTGCAAGGATCGCCTTGATTCGATCCGAACTTGTTCCATACTATCCCGCGCGATCCGACAATCCACCTTGAAATCACCACACGCAATGAGCCGCCGGACTCCACATCCTCCCGCGGCACGCACAATCCGCGACAGATTCACGTTGCTCCGCAAGGGCGGACAGACAACCAACAAGTCACAGTGTGACGGTAATCGAGAAGGGGGTTTGTGGCGTTGATGTACAAACTCAGCCATGGCACGAAACCCCAAAAGCGCCCCGCGACATCCACGGGCACGGGACTTCAGACACCATGATGCCGCCAAGGGGAAGGCATTGGCGGAAGCTCCGTTCGGTTTTTCATGCCTTCAAGCCGTTGGCGGCAGCCCGTTTTTCCGACTAACTCGGACCACTCAACCCCTCGGATTTTGACCGGCGGCGGTATCATGCGTTTGTTCGCGTCTTTCCATGGAGCCCGGACGCGTCGATGTCACGGCGAAGGCGTGCCGGACGCAGAACTCGGCTCGTGTAACACAACCGGCCGGTAACGCCGGCAGAACAAGGGAATGTCATTTCGCTTCTGGCGCCACGGAACAAAGAAACTCTGCAAAGGAACGCGATGCGCCGGCTGAGATTGGGGACACAAAAACATCCCCGCTTCGTGTAGCTCCAGATGGTCAATATGTCGCCAGGGGATTCGCCGCCGCCACCGCCAGACGGTGAGCATAATACCCTGCGAATCGAACTTCACCGTGATCGGAATCCACAGTTTCCAGAACACCAGAAGCAGTGTCAGGAGGGTCAATAGCCCCATGGAGACACTCCGGCTCATTAAACCAGCACCGCCGGCGATGAGTAAGCTTCCGAGGTAGACCGTCGCGCACTCCAGGGGCGCGTCGCGCAGTGGCCAATTGGTGACCCGCAATTCGGACGGCTGCGCGGCCGCTCGTTCCCCGGTTGGTTTGGATTCCCCGCTACTCATCGTGCCCTGTTTCCCAAAAAAACCGCCTCATACCCTGGAGTATGCCTCGAGACCCATCTCGACAGCCGCTCCCTATTGTACGCCGTTGGCAGGTCGACCGCACCCATTTTTTTCGCGTCGCCAAGTGAACCGCTCTCCCCCCCAATTGAACACCCAGCGTCGTCGACTATGCTGTCATCATACCAGATGTCCTTGGATTCGTTAGCCATCCGCCGCGGTCCCCGCGGCTCCAGAGCCTTGGAATACGGCGTCCAGCCTAGCCCTCCATCTGGTTCACCAACGGCGCAAGGCCGTTGGGGTCCGGCAGTTGCGGCGGAAAGTGGCGCTGTCCAACTAGGCGGTGCGTCATGGCGTTGGCGGAGTTAGCCACCGTGGAAATGAAAACTGGTCCCCTATTTCGAACGCCCCTCTGGAGGTCGTGGTCCCATATGTCCCCTGTGCGTCGCGTTGTTGTGCTCGGAACCCATAATCGCAAGAAAGGCCAGGAATTGGCCGGTTTGTTGGCTCCGTTCAAGTTACAGCTCAAAACTTTGTGTGATTTCGAGAATCCGCTCGACGTGGAGGAACATGGCGACACCTTTGCCGCCAACGCGGCGCTGAAGGCATGCCAACAGGCCTCGTGGTTGCGCCATTGGGTATTGGGCGAAGACAGCGGGTTGGCCGTGGATGCCTTGGACGGACGTCCCGGCGTCCATTCCGCGCGGTACGCGGGGCCGGACGCGACGGACGAAGCCAACATCGAGAAGCTTTTGGCCGAAATGCAACCGGTCCCCCCGGGGAAACGAGGGGCTCATTACGTGAGCCACATGACGCTCGCCGACCCCCAAGGGATCCCGCGGGCCGACACGGAGGCCTCCTGCCACGGTCGCATCGCTCCGGCACGCCGGGGTTCGGGCGGATTTGGCTACGATCCAGTGTTTGAAATTGCCGAATATCACATGACGTTTGGTGAATTGGGGAACACGGTCAAAGCGATCCTGAGCCATCGGGGGCGCGCGACGCGCCGGATGCTACCGCACATTGTCAGGCTGCTGGGCGATTATACCGGTCGCGGATGATTTTGTCCGCCGCGAGTCCGACCAACGGGAGGACGGCTTGCGTCGGGCAGCTTTCCACCCGAACCAATCCGACCGTCTGGAGTATAGCAACCACCGGAAGACGGCCAGGCCGACAGGAGGGCGGCTCCCGCGCCGCCTAGGCTCTGGAGGCCGGCGGGTTCGCCCCGCTACGGATAATTGCCCTCCGCGTAGTCGGAGCCGATGGACCGCTGGGGCACCCTGACGGGATGCGGCTGCAGATCAAACGGGATGCCATTGATTTTTCGGGGTTGGAACCCATGGGCTGGCCGGCCCGGTAGCGGCTCGCGTTTGGGGCCATACTTTTCCATGATCTGAAGGATTTTCGGATGCAAGTCGATTTTCCCGTTGGGGAGCTTGTTCCCCACGGAATTAAAGCTACCGATCGTCACCACGCTTTCAAAACGATCATGGAACTCATAGGCTTCAATATCGCGGTCTCGCAAGAGTTTCGTCAGTCGGTGGGCTTTGTCGGCGGCGATTTCCAGTTGGCTGGGCTCACCAAAACCAGGTAAGGCACTCAAGAAGCGTCCTTCCTTCTTCGGCTGGTCATCCTCCCCGACGAATCGAGACTTGCCGCGAAATGACGCCACCCGAACCGTGTACTTGCCGGGACAATCCAAGAGGCTGTGTGTGACGCCCTGATTCATGCTCAACACAAGATCATCAATTCCGGTTCCCACGAAGAACTCTTTGGGCAGGAGCGGGTTGCGGGCGATGAAAGCACGCCGCATCGGGCCGGTTTCGTGCTTGTCGGGCTCCAGGTTCGCGAGCCGCTGGAATTCTCGCAGAACCGTGAACCGCTGCGTGGTTTTTTCCTTTGTTTGGCCGGGAATCGCAAGGCAACTCGGCTTGGCTGTCTTGATTTTTTCCAGGGCCTCTTCCGCGTTGGGCGAGTCGTGCGAGGCGTAATTCCCCACCAGGACCGCGATTTCATCGAAACTCGTTTGGTTCCGGTATTTCATGCGCTTGGGGCCACCGTATTTGTTGACCCCACGCCCGATCACGGGGTCCGTGTAGTCAAAATGCCGCTTGTGCATATACGCTTCCATCTTGTACCGCTCACGAAGCTCCAACACGAGTTCGTGGGCATCGTGTTCGGCCCCCTCGCCCGCAAACGACGTGGCAAAGATCAACCAAGGTCCATCGTCTTCGGTTAACCAGTAGGACTCCTTTGGATCGGCCTCCACTGATTTGAACGGAACCAGTTTTTTCCAAGGTGGGGCCGCCGAAACCATGCCTCGGATCCCAGGACCGCCCAGAATCGTGGTTAAGAGGGCGGCGACGACAACGCAGCTTCCTCGTCCATTGCGTGTTCTCATGTCTTCCTCCTTGACGACCTGGCCACGCTTGCTTGATGCAGCGCCCCCATGGGGATATCGCTGCAGTGTTGGCGGAAGCGTACCAAAACGAGCAGAATTGAGAAAGGCTAAAAAACGGCGATAACATCGCGGCCACCCCATTCGGACGCGTGGATCGTCAAAGTGGTATTGGATGGGCGAGCCAGGTGCTGTTACCGGGTGTGGGAAGCCCGCAGCTGGGTGGCGTCGTGTCCGTGAGGGATGCAATCAGCAAGCTGGCCAGGCAAGACGTCGCGAGACTCAACAACAACGGGCGTGTAACGGCAGGAGGTTCCCAACGAGTGGCCGGGCATTGTCTCCGGGTGGGATTCAACCAGAACGCTCAATTTCCGGCCCAACAGCTGCTGAAAATAGTTCACGCGAAGTTCGCGTTCCAGTGCGGCGACTTGTCGCCCACGCTCCGTCTTGGCGGCCTTGGGCAGTTGGTCGGGCATCTCGGCGGCCGGCGTCCCGGCGCGAGCGCTAAAGGGAAACACATGGATCTTCGAGAATCCCACCTCGCGCAGTACCCGACACGTCGCATCAAAGTCTTCGTCCGTCTCGCCCGGAAATCCGACAATGACGTCCGTGGAAAAGGCGGGGAATCGAATCGATTCCCGGACCAATTCGCAACGTTCCAGGAACATTCGAACCGACCAGCGACGCCGCATTTTCCGCAACACGCGATCCGATCCACTCTGCAAGCAGATATGCAAGTGAGGGCATATTTTTTCCGGAAACTCGCTCATCGTCGCAACCAGTTCGCGGGTCACTTCCGTGACTTCAATGCTGGACAAGCGGATCCGAAAACGCCCGTTCAGTTGGACAAGACGACGCACGAGGTGTGAGAGACGCAACCATTCGGACTTCGGCTTGCCCCGGTTCCGCTCCACCCCATAATGCCCCAGATGTACGCCCGTCAAAACCAGCTCGCGATAGCCGTTATCGATGAGTCGCCGAGCTTCATCAGCGATTTCGTCCATGGGCCGGCTAGCCACGTGAGGACGGACCTTGGGAATGATGCAGTAGCTGCATCGGAGTAAACATCCATCTTGAACTTTCAGGTAGGCGCGATGTCGGCCCGCGAAGGAGGAAATGCCCGTGGAGACATTCGCCACGCCCAAGCGGGTTAGTAAAGCGGGCAGGTCGCGTTTATCCGTCACCACCTCCGAGACGGCCGGAAGTGCCGCGACTTCTTCCGGTGCCCGCGTGGCGTAACACCCCATCACCACAATGCGGGTTCCCGGATTGTCGCGGGCCGTCCGCCGAATCATCTGTCGACTTTTTGCTTCCCCTTCCCGGGTCACCGTACAGGTGTTCACAATGCACAGATCAGCGACCTCGTCGTGGGCCGCGTTCTGATAGCCACCGCCGACCAAGCCTTGGCGCACGAATTCCGTTTCATACTGATTGACTTTGCAGCCTAGTGTGATGGTCTTGAGTTTTAGAGCCATGGGGTTGCATTCATTGCCCGGCCGGCCTCTTGACTTGCACGCCCCCCGCCCCGGGCACGCCTGGCGCGGGGATCCGAAACGGTTGTCTCGCGGCAAACCGATGGGCTTCGCAGCAGGCCTTACTATTCAGGGGTCGGTTCGATCGAAGCGGTCATTGACCCCCTACACCGAGCAATTAGGGAATCCTTGCCGAACGCGTGGATTTGATCTCGTTTTAGTTCCGCGTGCTCTCGGGTTGTCGTCAGACATATGGCGCGGCCGTTACGATCGACTTCTTGCGCGATCTCATAACCGCGTTGCAATTCATGCCCAAAAAGCTTCTTCATCATGGCGATTACGTACTCGTACGAATGATCGTCATCGTCCCACAGAATCACGTGATACCGCGGCTGCTGCTTCGGTCTGCGTGCTTGCTTCTCGCGCCGCTGGCGAGTTGTCTCGACCAACGGTTCATCAGTGGCCATTGACTGCGGGTTACCAGCCACAACAGACACCTTCCTAGACGTAATGGAGAAAATAACTAAAGTTTACCGCCAGCATGCGAGACCCTGGAGCCGAGCTCGACCGCCGCTGGCAATACGTTGGACAGCAATTCTTTGTTATACCGGTCGCGGATGACTCGCGCCGCCGCGAGTCCGACCAACGGGAGGACGGCTTGCGTCGCAGGCAACGTTCCACCCGGAAAAATCCAACCGCCTGAAATATACTAACGCCAAAGCGCGTGACCTATTTCACGGAATTAATAGATGAGAGCTCCGCCAACGGAGTACCATTGCTTGCAAGCCGTCGCTGGCTTCCATTGATCGGCACTGGCTTTTCGGGGGGTACACCACCCCCTACAGCCCCGGCGGCGGGAACGAAATATACCGGTCGAGGATGACTTGCTCCGCCGCGAGTCCGACCAACGGGAGAACGGCTTGCTTCGGGCAGCGTTCCACCCGGAAAAATCCAACCGCCTGAAATATAAAGCGGCCTCGAATAGTCTCATTAGAGCGATATCATTATAGTGGATCAAGTTGGGGGATCAATTGTTGTCTCGAAAACGAAGCCGAGGAACCCGTCCGGGAACGCTTCCGTTTGGTCTCGGGGACTTTTTACTCAAAGTGTAAGCGTTTCGCGCCCTTCGAACGGCCCAGACGCTGGAAAAGCCCTGGTTTCAGGTCGTGTCCAGGTGGATCGAATTTGAACCCGTGACGGGTGCAGTCATGGCCGAAAAGGCGTCGAAAGCCGGGCTTTACCAGCTAGTCGAGACGCGAAGCTTACAGGTTGAGTTTTTACGCTCGCCGCCCCCGAGGGCAGGGACTCGGATGCCTCCGGCTTGTCCGTGCGAGTTCACGCTCCTTTCAAAGTTCACGCTCATTGCTGAAATGCAACGATGCCCGAGGAGTTGCATCACCATCCACCGGGCAAGCCGGCGGCACGTCGCGACAACTCGGGGAACTGGTTCGGTGGTCTCAAAAGAGGCCTTTTTTGGTATTCTGGCGTGCGGCGATGCGTCCGCGGCGAGATGCGTTTTCACAAGGGGACAGTAGCGACATGTCAAATTTGGACCAATATCTAGAGGAACACCGCGAGCGATTCGAGGAGGAACTCTGCGAATTGTTACGGATCCCTAGTGTGAGTACCGATGGGCTACATCAGGCTGAGATCCGGCAAGCGGGACAGTGGCTCCGGGACCAGTTTGGGGCTATCGGGCTCGACGCGGAACTGGTGGAAACCGTGGGAAATCCCATCGTTTTCGCCCAGTCTCCGCCCGTGGCCGGGGTGCCGGTAGTGCTCGTCTACGGCCACTACGATGTTCAGCCTCCGGATCCGTTGGAGGCGTGGGTGAGCCCCCCGTTCGAGCCCACGCGACGCAACGGTAATCTCTATGCTCGCGGCGCCACCGATGATAAAGGACAGTTGCTAACGCATGTGAAGAGCGCCGAAGCGTGGAATCGGACGGTGGGAAAACTGCCGGTACAGCTGAAATTCGTCATTGAAGGCGAAGAAGAGGTGGGAAGCAGCGGCTTGGAGGATTTGATTGAGCGAGAGCCAGAACGCCTTGCAAGTGATGTCGCGGTGGTAAGCGACTCGTCCCAGTTTGGCCCCGGACAGCCGGCCGTCACGTATGGGCTCAAAGGGATCGCCTATTTCGAACTGCGACTGACCGGTCCCAAACAGGACTTGCACTCGGGGACGTTTGGGGGGGCCGTTACGAATCCGGCCAACTGCCTGACTCGCATGATGGCCAGCTTGATTGACGACAAGGGGCGAGTGCGGGTCCCTGGGTTCTACGAGGATGTATTGCCCCTTGGCGACGGCGAGCGGGAGCAGTTTGCGTCATTGCCATTTGACGAAGCGGCCTTTATGCGACGAATCGGGGTCGAAGGGGTGACCGGTGAAGAGGGATACACGACACTGGAGCGTCGTTGGGCGCGGCCGACGTTCGACATCAACGGCATTTGGGGCGGATATCAGGGCCAGGGCGCCAAAACCGTGCTCCCTTCGACGGCGGGCGTCAAATTCAGTTTTCGGCTCGTTCCAAATCAAGACCCCGCCAAAATCCAGCACGCGCTGCGGGCTGAACTCGAGAAGCTCTGCCCACCCGGGATCAAGATGGAACTGATCGACAAGCACTCGGCAACCGGCGTGGTCGTACCGTTGGACAGCCCCTACATGGAAGCGGCTGCCAACGCCATCGAACACGGGTTTGGCCGCTCCCCCCTCTTCATTCGCCAGGGGGGGTCCATTCCCATCGTCACGACCTTTCATGAGAAACTGGGCGTCGACCCGCTACTGCTGGGGTGGGGACAGGACGACGACAACACCCATAGCCCAAACGAAAAGTTCAGCTTGGCTGATTTCCATCGTGGCATCAAGACGAGTGCCCATCTGTGGAACGCCATGAGCAAGATCCAGATTAACTCGAAATAGGCGTGCCTCTCACCGCCGGATCCTCGCGGCACAAGTGGCCCGTGCCCATCAGCCCGCCAGCGGGGCACCACCGAAGAGAGTGCGTCGGGGGGAGGCGAGCATTGAGTGAGGACGCCGAGCGTCCCCGCGGGGCTCAAGTGGATTGCCTCCCCCGCTGTTGTGGTTTTGCCCGAACAGGAGTTCAGGAACATTATGCTTGATCGCAGATTCATTGTCGAGAACGTGGACGCCGTGAAACAGAACTGTGCCGATCGCGGCGTTGAAGCCAACGTGGATCGGTTGGTGGAATTGGAACTTTTGCGGCGCGACAAACAAAAAGAGGTCGAACAGCTGAATCGGCAAGCGAACGAAGTCTCGAAATCCATTGGAAAAGCCCCTCCGGACATGAAGGAAACCCGCAAGGAGGAAGGGCGGAAGCTGCGGGAACGGAAGGAGCGGGTGCAGGCGGAAGTCGAACGATTGGACGGGGAGGTTGCGGAGCTCCAGGGCGGGATTCCCAACATGTCGCATCCGCAAGTGCCTAGAGGCGCGGATGAAAAATCGAATCTGGCGTTGCGTCAAGGAAAACACAAACCGCGTGATTTTGATTTCCCGGTGCGTGATCACGTGGAGTTAGGCGAAGGTTTGGATCTGCTTGACTTTGAAGGCGGAGCGAAAATCGCCGGCCACGGCTTCTATTTCCTCAGAAACGAAGCGGCGTTGCTTGAATTGGCGCTGCAGCAATTCGCCATTCGGCATCTCATTGAAGAGGGCTTCACGCCGCTGGTGACGCCCGATTTGGCCTATACCGAGATTTTGCAGGGAACTGGGTATATTCCCAGGGGGCCCGAAACACAGATCTACAGCATTGAGAATTCGAACCTGAATCTCGTGGCCACGGCGGAGATTACACTCGGCGGACTGATGGCCGGGGAAATTCTCGATGCGGACCAGTTGCCCGTGAAGCTTTGTGGGATCAGCCACTGTTTCCGAACCGAGGCCGGCGCCGCTGGCCGTGCCTCGCGCGGCCTCTATCGCGTTCATCAGTTCACCAAAGTGGAAATGTTCGCCTTCACCCTGCCCGATCAAAGTGACGCCATGTTGGATCACTTTTGTGACCTGGAATGCCAACTATTCGACCGGCTGGGGATTCCTTACCGAGTCGTGGACACGGCCACGGGGGACTTGGGAGGGCCGGCCTACCGAAAATTCGACTTGGAGGCGTGGATGCCCGGGCGAGGTGAATGGGGCGAGGTGACGAGCACCAGCAATTGTACCGATTATCAGGCCCGCCGTCTGAACACGCGATTCAAGACCCGGGGGCAAAAAGGCACGCGGCTTGTCCATTCATTGAATGGCACCGCGATTGCCATCAGCCGGGCCCTGGTGGCGATCCTCGAGAACTATCAGCAAGCGGACGGCTCCGTGTTGATTCCCGAGGCCCTGCAAGCCTGGGTCGGCACGGATCGGATCGCGCCGCCCGCCGCCGCCCGTTGAAATCCATGGGTTTCAAAGAACCCCTGTTCCCGCCCAAAAAAGCCGGCCCGAACGTCCCCGCGAACAGCCAGCCGGAGTTTTGCCGCGACGCGGCTCCGGCCAGGGCCCAAAAGGCCAGGACTTGGCTGGTTGCGCGTAAAAAAAACCGCTCCCCAATCGCGGAAAAAGGGGCCAGCGAACGTTTGAATGAAGGCCGGAGAAGGGCGGTTGGCCGGCGGCTTATCGGGCTGCCATCGGTGTTTTGCAGCCCGTAACAAAACCGAGCTCCCGCTTCCAAAACCCCTTGGATTACGGGATATCGGCATGGTTTTGTTACGGGGTCTTAGTAAAACTCCGGCGTTGTTATGTTCCCTAATTCGACAGCGCCCTCGCCTCGTGGGGGAAGAAGATGGACAGCTGCGCGAGACGTTCCGGGGGATCAGCCAGTGTTTCGTAGTCCGCTAAGTATCCGTCGGTTTCCGCCGTGGTCCGGCTTGACGTCGAGCGCGCGAAGCGGTTCCCGCGTCAATGCCTCTCCCGGCTCGGACATCGCCGCGGCACGCTCAGTGCCGGCA
>JBNJEM010000055.1:0-21062 GCA_051745935.1 Planctomycetota bacterium | reverse complement strand
TCCCCAATCGGAAGCTTGTTCTCCAGGTCGATGACCAACAACTCGAACGTCGCCGCAGGGGATGGACGCCGCGAGATCCCAAGATCAATTACGGCTACCTGGCCCGTTATGCCGCTCATGTTACCAGCGCCGACACCGGTGCCGTGCTGGAATAGGACGTAGCGGGCCCGCGAGGCGGGTGAAACAAAAAAACCAGACTGGTTTTGTCATGGCTTCTGATTGGTTCTTCATCGCCGGTTTTTTTACAGCCCGTCACAAAACCCAGCCTCATGCCTCGTAACTCCAATAGGTGTTCGAGTACCCCCAGCAAGCCCTGGGCACGCCGTGTTGGCCCTCGCAGCCACGCGCACAAGCAAACGCCTTTGATTCTCCTGGTGTACCCTTTGTGGCCCTCCCCGCCCTTTTCGGAACGTGGGTTGAAAACACGTGTTTGGAGAAGGATGGTTGCAGGGCGGCCCGAACCGACATAGACTCAGTTTAGAGGCGTGTCGCGGCAAGCGTGACCATGAGGATACGCGGCGAGTGAGATTGCTCGGCCCAAGGAGGGGCTCATATTGACTTATACCGGTCGCGGATGACTTTGTCCGCCGTGAGTCCGACCAAGGGGGGAGGGCTTGCGTCGAGCAGCTTTCCATCCCGACGAATCCGACCGCTTGTAGTAGAACCGTCTTGTCAGGCGGTGGTCGGTTTCGAATCGTGTTTTGGATATCGAGGTTTTGATCACGGTAGTTCTGTCTTCCTTGGATTGGGGTAGCTGTCCCATGTTGAGACGTCGATTGACCGCAAGAGACCGGATGGTTTCAGTGTGCCAAGACAACGAGGGGATATTGACGAATGTCAGTGGTCGAGTGCGTGGCCGAATCACGCAGGCAAAGAGCGGGCTCGTAGAGGAAGACTACTCGATCCGTCGCATGATGACCGAGTTTACCCGCTTCATTCTTGTCGGCAGCATAAATGTTTTCTTCTTCTTTGGCGTCAATTATCTGTTCAATGCGCTCAATCTTTCGGCATACAAATCACTCAGTGTTTGGGCGCCTTCCTGGTTGATCGGGGCCCTGGAGGCCCATGCGGCCCATCGCTGGATGACCTTTCGCGCGCGGACCAACTACCGTGACAGTCTGATGTGGGGCTGTATCGTCTACGGCGTGACCGCCATGATGTCGACGTTTAGCGTCTACTTTTTGGCGGATCTGTTACAAATAGATTACTGGGGCGTCTGGGCCATGAACACGATCGCGTTTGGTGGTTTGACCTTCTTGGGCCTGCGATATTTGGCTTTTCCACCGTTGCTCGGTTCCGTGGAAGATACCCCGGGTAGGCTTTAGTGCCTCAGTCCCGCGTCTCTGCTAAAAAAACCGTCAGTTTGCTCACAAAGTGCGCCTCGTCTCGCCGTTTGGCTCGGGCTTCGCGAAGGCTCCGGCAAGGCGAACGGGAGGAGCGGCGGAGTTGCGAGGTCAGTGCGTAGCGATCTTCTGCGGGGAACCACGTGTTGTTACGGCTGCTTAGCGTCCAAGCGTTCCGAGGGTCACGTGAAGGATCTTCTTTTGTTTGTCGCGGCGGATAACGACCTCGACCCGATCGCCCGGCTTGCATTTTCGGAGCGAGGTGACCAGCCCTTGCTTGTCGCGAACTTCGGTCGCCGCGAGTTTGACGATAATGTCCCCCTGTTCCAATTTGCCTTCGTCGGCCGGCGAACCAGGATTGATTTGCATGCACTTGACGCCGCCGTGATCTTCTCCGGAATGGTCTGGCACAATTCCCAGGTACGCTTCGGCTCGGCGTGGCTCCGATGCTGCCTTTATTTCAGTGAATTCCGGACGGGTGGGCATTTTGAGTAGCCCATCCAGCACCTCTTCGGCAAAATCGATAACCGCCACGGTTCCCGCAATATCCAAGGTGTGGAAGTCATCGTGGGGCGTATGGTAGGTCGGCGTGACACCCGTATGAAAGAATAGATACGGCACGCGGTTGCGTTGAAAACCCATGTGATCGCTTCCCCCTCTGACACGCCTCGACTCCACCGCGAACGTTTTATTTTCACCCAACCGGTCAATCATTTTGGAAAAGCTGTTGGCCGATTGGATCCCGAGCAACGTCAATGGGCCGTCTTCCAGGTGACCGATCATATCGAAGTTCAACATGGCCACGGTGTTCGCGAGTGGAACGAGGGGATCGTTCACATAGAAATTGCTGCCCAACAAGCCCCGTTCTTCGGCGGTGAATGCAATGAACAAAAGCCGGCGTCTCGGCGGACTGGAACGGGTAGCATAGCGTCGAGCCAGTTCCAGGACGGCGGCCGTTCCGCTCGCGTTGTCATCCGCCCCATTATAGACCTGGCGTCCATTACCCGATCCGTAACCGACATGATCATAGTGCGCGCCAATAACGATTGTCTCCTGGGCGAGCGGGCCCTTTCCATCGATAACGGCAGCCACGTTGGAAACTTCGGTCTCGGTTGTTTCAAAGCCGCATTGAAGTTTCACTTTCCATCCCGGCAGCGGTCGCGACAAAGGCGACAGGTTTTCGTCGATCTCAGAGGTGATTTCCGCCAAAGAGTCCAGTTCCTTGTCTTCCCTCTTGACGGGGGTACTCTGAAGAATTCGATCAAAGACGGATTGCTTGATATGCATGAAGGGAAACGTTTCGCTCGTACTGCCAAATCCACCGGGCCGATTAAGCCGGTCGGCGTCTTGCCGTCGCGTCGTGAAGGGGTCGTTCACCAGCAACACAGCGCTGGCGCCCGCCCGCCTGGCCGCTTGCGTTTTCTTGCGAATATAGGAGTGGGATGTCGTCCGTTTGCCATCAAAAACACTCTCCTCGTCCCCTTGTTGGGGCTCACGCCGAACGATGATCACTCCCTTCCCTTCCACGTCAACGTTCTGGTAGTCATCATAGCCCAGCTTCGGCGCGGAAATCCCGTAACCGGCGAAAACAACATCGAGCGTCATGGGGTCGGTGTTTTTCGTGCCGAGTGGCCGAAACTGTTCCTTCAACTCTAATTTCAATTCCTGGTCGTCCGGCCCCTCGAATACCAGGCATGTTTCCGGTTCGATAACGTCGGCACCGAGCGAAAGAGAGAAAGGACGTAGATAGGCGCCGTCATTGCCCGCGCCGCGAAGTCCCAGGTTTTCAAAGGTCTCGCGGATGTACCGTGCCGCCTTGTCCAGTCCCTTGGTTCCCGGCCCGCGTCCTTCCAATTCATCCGAGGCCAGGTAGCGGATGTCCGAGCCCACTCGTTTTTCAGCCCCTAACGAAACGTGGTCCCTGCTCCCAACATTCCCTTGGTGAAAGCAAACCGGACTGGTTTTGTTGTGGCTTCTGGGCGTCGCTTGATCGGCGGTCCACCCCCCCGACACACACAGCGATACCAAACAGAACGCGCACCGTGCGATGACCGGAGCAATCGCCAGTCTTCTCATCATAATTCCCTCCATTGTGTCGAACTCGGTGGCATGGGGACGCGCGTTCAGGCCGCCGCCGACTGAACCAGCACCGTGGGCGCGCCCTGGGACGGCGCTGGGGAGGGGAGCCGAAGCCCCCGCGCTGCCGCCACGTGGCTGGACGCTGACGCTCAGCGCGGCGATACCTTGAAACCGGCCAGTCATTCGCCAGCATTCGAACCACAACGCGTTGAACTCCCCGCGTCACGCGATCAACAATACCACCAGCCTTTCGTCCTCGTGTATTCTAGCAGTCTCGGTCCGGCCTGGGTGGAGACGATGGGAATCCAAGCGGATTGAGTGCCGGAAAACGTCGGTGGCCTGGTTTTCGGCAGGTCGGAAATCGATCATAATTCAAGAATAAGAATAGGAGGATTTCATCATGCAGGTGCATCGCCGCCAGTTTCTTTCCGGTTCCGCTGGCCTTGTCGGAGCTGGATTGTTTGCTCCTCACAGCACACTACCCACGTGCCAGGCCGACTCTCCCCGCTCCAAGAACGAGCGGGCGGGGATCGGGGCTGTCGGCATGCGGTATCAGGGAACCGTCATCACGCTGATCGCACAGGGGCATGGGGACGTGGTCGCCATTGCGGATGTGGACCGCCACGTGCGCGAGCAAGCGCGAGCCAGCTTTGGCAGTACTCCCAAAATCTTCGAGGATTACCGCGACCTGCTTGACCGCGAGGACGTGGATGTCGTGATGATCGGTTCACCGGATCACTGGCATGTGAAGATGGCCATCGACGCGTGTCGAGCTGGCAAAGACGTATACGTGGAAAAACCGATATCCCTCACCATTGACGAGGGCAAAATCCTTCGCCGGGTCGCGGAAGAAACGGGGCGCGTCATCCAGGTCGGATCCTGGCAACGCAGCGACGCTCGTTATCGTCTAGCTGTCGAAATGGTCCGTGCTGGACGGATTGGCCGACTACGAAAAGCAACCTGCGCCACCGGTCCGAACCCGTCGGGTGGCCCGTTTCCAGAACGGCCGGTGCCGGGGCATTTGAATTGGAATCTGTGGTTGGGACAAGCGCCGAAAGTTCCCTACGTCGAAGAACGCTGCCATTATAAGTTCCGCTGGTGGTATGACTATGCTGGCGGAAAAATCACCGATTGGGGCGCGCACGACATGGATATCGCGCAGTGGGCGATCGACGAATATCCGGTCTCCGTCGAAGGGTCCGGCAAGCTGCCAAACATTGAGAACGGATACGATGTGCCCACCCAATTCCAGGGAAAACTGAGCTATCCCAGCGGCGCGGAATTGATCGTGCGGGACGAAGGGCGCGCGGGGGTCCTGTTCGAGGGCGACGAGGGACGGATCTTCGTGAATCGAGGAACCCTGGAAGGCGTGCCCGTTGATGAACTGGAAAACAATCCGCTACCGCGCGAAGAATTTCAACTTTACGATTTTGACAACCTGGAACGCCGTCCTCGGGTCGGAAAACTAGAGGCAATTGTCAATCATATGGGCAACTTTTTCGATTGCGTCAAGGCACGAAAAAAACCGATTTCCGACTACGAGAGCCAACATCGCAGCGCCACCACCTGCCATCTGCTGAACCTGGCGATCCGCCTGGGCCAACCGTTGCGTTGGGACGCCGAACAAGAACGGTTCATCGGGAACGAAAACGCGAATTCATGGCTCAGCCGAGAACAACGAAAAGGATTTGAAGTAACATAAGCCGGAAAAGGCCCCGAACGCTGAGCTTTACCAGCTAGTCGAGACGCGACCCTTGCCGTTTGCGTCAACCCTATTGTTGCATAAAGACGGCGTAGGACGGGTCTCCAGGCCCGTCTTTTACAGCGCATAAATGTCTTTTTGCGGTTGTTTGAAGATCTCACATTTCGTGAGATCCGCGGACACCAGATCAAGTAGGATTTCGTACTTGAAAAGACGGGCCTGGAGACCCGTCCTACATATACTTTTTGCAACGTTAGGGACAACCCTCCCGTCTCGGCTCGGAGAACCGACCCACATTTCGAACCCAACGGTGTCGCGGCTATTCCACATCCAGCGTCGAGACGGATTCGGCGTACAGCAGTTTTCCGGTGTAAGCGTCGTAGAAGCGGACGACGGCGGTGGGCGCGTCGTACGCCACGAAGTGATAACCGGGCTCGTCGGGGCGACCGCTTTTCAGAACGTTGTTAACCTGCACGACCGCGTAGAGCGTGCTATGAAGCCGCGTGTAGTGCATGGTGGGAAAACCAGCCACCCACTTCACCTTTACCTTGCGTCCCGCCGAGTCGTACCAGCCGCCGTAGGGGCACTTGCCGGTCGTCGCGATGGGATGCGCGGCTGAATTCATCGGGCCGCACATGAATTCCCACACATTGTCAGTGATCTGAACGGAAAACGAGTTGTGAACATCACCGGTAAGGATCAACACCGGTTTGTCGAGTTCATCGAAGAACTCAAGCAGCCGCTCTCGTTCGTGGACAAACCCAACGAACGTGTCTCCTTTGGGGTCGGTCGTGCCGCCGACATGAGCAGTCGTGTGAGGCAGCACCCAAGGCACGCCGGACAGGATGAAGATGAACTCCGCGTCGCTCCGCTCGATGCCGTCCATGAGCCACTTTCGCTGTGCTTCGCCCAGGATGAACTGATCCGCGTCGAACTGCTTCTCAAGACTGAACTTGGCTCGCTCTCCACGCGTGTCCAGCGCGAAGAAGTGACAGTTGCTCATTTTCCAATCGTAGTAATGGTGCGTGCCAATGGTATAGTCGCAGGTCTCCGTGGCCCGGAACGACGGCTTGACCTCCAATTCCGCTTTGCCCCGCGCCTTGACCAAACCGTAAACCCCGGCGTTCTTGTTGCCTCTGGGGACCATGACGGTGCTCACCCGGTCCGGATTAAGACGCGAGAAGTCAGCCTCGGGATCGGTGAGCAGGTTGCCGTCTTGCTTCACCTTCGCCTGGCCGAAATAGAGGGGGCCCCGGTGCCGGGCCGGGTAGTTGGCCCACCCGGCGTACTCGTACCACGCCCGCACGCCCTCGTCGCGGTCACACCAAGGGCCTTTGCCCAGGCCCACATCGCCCATGCCCTGTTCACCCGTGAGTTCATGATCGTCGAACACGAACATCCAAGGCAGGTAGCGCATCAAGCGTGACATGCCTCGGCCCCGGGACATGTACAGCTTGTAGTTGTTACGGTATCCATCCAGCGTCCCGTCTCGCAACTCCTCGTAAATATAGTCGCCGTTCATGAAATGGAACATCACTTCGTCGCGATGTTGCTTCCAGAGACTTCTGAATGCGGGCGCGTCGACATATTGACCTCCGCGCTTGTACAACGGGTTTTGACAGTTCCCGGTGCCGATCGAGAAACAGACATTGTAAAGCCCTCGCGGGTTGAACTGTGGGTCGCGATAGGTATCGGCATCCGGGATGGTCCGAAAGAAAGGCCAGGGGTCGTCCACATCCTTGCGCGTATCCACCAGGTGGCCACCGGTGACGATCCCGTAGTAATAGCGCGTATTTGGCTTGAGTTCCGTGAGATCAACATGCCCCGTGTTGTCGGCCTTGGCCGTGGTTTTCCCCTCCACGCCAGAGGTGTCTTTCGACAGTGGCAGATCGGTATCGTACACGACGCGAAACGACATCGGCTTCGCGGTGCGAATCCAAACTCGTATCGAGGTGGAGGTCGGCCGCCCCAGCATCGGCCCGTGGGTTAATTGCCCCGTCAAATAGGGCACGATCTCGTTGGCCACCGGATCTGGCCAAAACGTCTTCATCTGAGCAATCGCGTCAGCCTTCAGACACGCCAGGCACGCCAACACAACACTAACCAAGAGAGCATGCTGCCGGGGCATTGTTTGCCTCCTTTCCTCAGCCATTAACGGAACGGTCGCCTTCATCGAGAATCGAATGTCCGAACGGATGCACGACGGCCGCCCAGCCCATCCGCCAACCACCTTGAACGGCCCCTGAGTGAACCCTATTGTTGCATAAAGACGGCGTAGGACGGGTCTCCAGGCCCGTCTTTTACAGCGCATAAATGTCTTTTTGCGGTTGTTTGAAGATCTCACATTTCGTGAGATCTGCGGACACCAGATCAAGTACGATTTCCTACTTGAAAAGACGGGCCTGGAGACCCGTCCTACATATACTTTTTGCAACGTTAGGGTGAACACGCATGGTAACACATTCAGAAACAGACTGGCAAATGAATGAACGAACTTGGTTTTTCGCCACGCTCGTTCACGCCGTGAAGCCTGAAACCCGCGGTCTTCGGTGGCGGCCAAAGCGGCTTTGACGCGCTCGCGGCACACCGCCACCTGGGTGCGGACCACGCCTCAGGGCAACAGAACCTGAAACCGTTGTTCGCCAAGTTGAAACCGGGTGCCATGGCCTAATTCAATCTGGTCAATCCGGGCCCATACGCCGTTGGTGGACGGGGCGGCCATCAAGCACCATTTACCTCGGGTGTACTGTACGCGAGCGTGTTTTTCCTCGAGCAAATGGTCATCCGTGAACGCGGGAATACCGTGCGCGGGGTCCCGCCCGATCCAAAACTCCTCCTGTTCGAATGTCACCTCGCGGGGATGCCGGCTGCCGACTTGGACCAGGCGTGGGGAAGACTGGCGAGATTCTTGAAAGACATACGTGGTCGCTCCCAATATCAACTCATCGCCCACTCGCAAGCGAATGAAATCAATCTTCACGAAGGAGCCGTTTCGGCTGTTCAGGTCGTAAAGACGCCATAGGACCTTGCCGTCTTCGAAATGGCGAGCGATTTCCGCGTGGCGCCCCGAGATCAGGTTGTCGTGGGGTATGATCAGGTCCCCTTCATTCCGCCCGATAATGAACGGGTTCCCCCGCACGCGGATCGTTTCTCCATCGCTTTGATTGTCATCGAAAACCCTGAGCAGGGGTATCGGAGGGCGGTGGCTCGGACGAAAGGGGTGAGTTCCACCCTCGGCCTCATCCAGCTCTTCTCCCCCCCCCAACTCCTCCGATCCAATAATCTTCCGTCCGTGGTCTTCCCGCCTGGCCTCGGCCAGTGTCTTGCGCAGTCCACCCGACTCCGGTTCGACCGCGGTGAGACGCACATCGACGGCGCGCGGCTTTGCCACGCGCTTCGCACCACCACGTTTTCGCCATTTGCCTCTAAAAAACATGCCGATTCACTTCATTCCACCCCACCGAGCGGCGAGGCCCTGAACAGGATACGCAATCGCTTCGCCTTCCCCGGCCGTTTCTTTTGGCGAGCAAGCCGAGGCCCCTTCACGCGACGTGCGCCGAGCACCAGTAGCAACCATTGTTTCACTTGCCTGCGTTCCCCCGCCATCCGCGAGCCTCGATAACCCATCGGCGATCGCTGAACAACCAGGAGGCTCTCGTACGGTGCGACAGCCTTGCCACGAAACGGCCCGGCCAACCGCCCATCCCCATCGAGTTTACCAGATAACGGACTGGCCGGAATCGCATCCCCACCCGCGGCACCGTCGCCGCCCGCGCGGACGCCGCTTCCTTCGCCAACCCCTCGGGCGCGTCGATCAAGGAGGCTTCCGCTCGAGTGTCGTCCAGGAACCGCATGGCCACGTCGGTCGATTTTCGAATCTCTTGCTCGCCGGCGTGCACCCCCGCGAATTTGACCAAGTCAGCTTGTCGCAAAAAATCATGCAACAACCTTGTCCCGTGGTGGTTCACGCTCGCCTGGGGCAGCATCCCGGCAACAGGGTATAGGGCGAGGTCGCCGCAACCGCCATCGCTGCCGCCTTACTGGCGTGACACGGGGCCACTACAATGCGCACCGATGGTATGGGACACGTGGCAGAAAGGGTAAGATTATATGGCCAATACGCTCTACCTACCGGAACTGCGCGAAATGCTCCGCGATCATGATGAAGCGGGCATGCATGAGTTTTGCACGGCATTACACCCTGCTCGTACCGCGGATTACATGCAGGCGCTCGATCCTGACGAGGCCTGGGAAATACTGCAACACGCCGAACCGGCCTTGCGGAGCGAGATTTTCGGGTATTTAACGCACGCGCTGAAAATCGCCATCATCGAGAGTGCTGACCGCAAGCAGGTCGCTGAATTGATTGCCGAGACGGCGTCTGACGATCGGGTCGACATTTTGGAGGACATCGACCCGGATATTGTCAAGGAGTTAATGGAACTTCTGCCGCGGGACGAGCGTCGGGACATTATGCGATTGGCGGCGTTTCCGGAAGGGACGGCCGGGGCAATCATGACGACGGGGGTCGCCGTACTCCCCGAGTCGCTTACGGTGAGCGAGGCACTGCAGGCACTCGGCCGGCAATCCGAGGAGCTGGAGACGATCTACTACATATACGTCGTGGACGACGACAACCATCTGCGAGGCGTGGTATCGGCGCGTCAATTGGTTTCCAATCTCGGGAAGCCGAACACGGCCATCTCCGAGTTGATGGAGTCGGATGTGGTTTCCGTGCAAGCCACCGATGATCAAGAAGATGTCGCTCGCAAAGTCGCTCGCTATGACTTGCTGGCCATACCCGTGGTGGATGAAGAGCACCGAATGCTGGGGATTATCACGCACGACGACGTGATCGACGTGGTGCGGGAAGAGGCAACCGAAGACGCGCATCGGATTGGCGCGGTCGGGCCCTTGGAAGACAGCTATTTGCAGACCCGGCTGATCACACTCAGCTGGAAACGGGGCGTGTGGTTGCTGGTGTTGTTTGCCACGGGAGCTTTAACGGCGCTGGCCATGCGACACTATCACGTGATTCAGGAAAAATGGGTATGGCTGGGCTGGTTCGTGCCGCTGATTATTTCCAGCGGCGGAAACTCCGGCAGCCAATCGGCGACGCTGGTTATTACGGCAATGGCCACCGGCGATATCAGCTTGGGGGACTGGCTGCGCGTCTTGTGGCGTGAAATGCTGATCGGGGTGATGCTCGGCGCGGCGTTGGCCCTGGTCGGATTCCTCGCCGCGTGGATGCTCCTCGGCAATGTCCAACAAGCCGTGATTCTACTGGTGACACTGCTTCTGGTCGTCTTGTGTGGCACGCTGTCCGGTTCCGCGTTGCCGCTCGTTTTTCGACGCCTGGGCCTTGATCCCGCGTTGATGAGCACGCCCTTTGTCGCGGCGATCATTGACGTGGTGGGGATCGTCATTTACATGAACATGGCGCTATTCAGTGCCCACTACCTGTTTCCCGAGCCCGAGCCGGAAGTCAAGAAGCCCGCATCAGATGTCAAAGCCAATATCGCCGATGTAAAGCGACAGGATCTGGCTCTGAACTTTGAGCGCTCGGATCAAGATCCAGATTTGATCGGGGCTAAACTTCTTGGGATCCGATTTCGACAATCGCTCCAGTTCATCCGTCATGGCGGCATGCTGGTCGGTAGCCGCTTGGAGACGCAATCCCATTTCCTTCCATGCCTGTGTCAGAATCCCGTCATCGCTAAGATTGTCGACGGGAGACGTACTATTGCTCAGAAGCAGGCAGAGGCGAGCCACGTCGCGCGTATCGGCTCCCGGCTGAAGCTGCTCAATGCGTTCGGCTAGTTCGGCGCATTTCATTCGATGGATTCCCGACCGCTGTGGATGACAACTTTTACAGCCCGAAACAAAACCCGGTTCCCGCTCTCAAAAGCTCCTGGATGAGAGGAACCCCGAGTGGTTGTGTTATGGGATCTTACAGCTCGCGACCGATGGAACGCCTCCCACAAGGCAGGCGGCGTAACCGCTCGCGGCTGTGCGCTGGAATTCACAGAAAGGGTAGCTCAAGGTCCGCGTCCAAGTCGGGGATTTCTCGAGATTTCGCGCCTCGCCCACCGGAAATCCCACGCTTTCCCGCCATTCACACCCGCAATCGCCCTGCAATCGGCCCGGTCCACAAAACAAACGTAACCGTTCACGGGCGAAAGACGGATATCCCCGGATGTTCGCCTTTCCGTTGCACACCTTCAAGGAAGGCTTTTCGTATGACTTTGGTTGGACAACGCCACTTTGAGGATATTGAAGTCCGTAAACCGTTTTATCGCAAAGTCTTGCCGCCACCGGTCGCCGCGGAAAAGCGGCGCCAACGAATAGTCGGGACCGAGCGACACGATGGGTTGGTTAGCGCATTGAGCGATTCATGGTACCGGCGTGGCGATACCAAGATTCCAACTCGCGGGAAGCCATGTCGATATCGAAGGTCGTGGTCACGCGTCGTCGCGCGTTGGCGCCGAGCCGGCGACGGGCCCCGGGGGATTTCAAGAGCATGTCCACGGCCTCCGCGATCGCGGAGGAGGAGTGTGGAGCGACCAGCCGGGCGGCATCATCGGAGAGGGGAAAGATCTCACGAGTTCCCCCCACCTCGGTCGCCACGATGGGCAAACCGCTGGCGCCTGCTTCCAGCAGGACTCGACCCAGCGGTTCCTGGCGCGCCGAGTGCACGTACAGATCCAACTCGTTCAATATCATCTCGACGCCGTCCCGCGGTCCCAAGAAGTGAAAGCGTCCCTGGAGCGGCCCATGGTTCGCCGCCCGCAGCACGGCCTGTTCAAATGCAACCGCCTCTTGTTTCCGCGAATACCGCTGACCGACGTGAATGAAATGGACGTCGGAGTGAGCGGATGCGACTCGCGCGGCCGCGTCGACGTAAAGATCGACGCCCTTGCGCATCCCGATCTGCCCCACACTTCCCACCAGTAAACATTGCCGGGGAATGTTCAGCCCTTGATGCAAGACGCCCCGTGATGGTTGAGGGCGGAATCGCCGCCCATCAACGCCGTTATAGGCGACCCTTGTTTTCGATTCGTCGAGGCCAGCGTCCACGTACCATTGACGCGCGGCTTGCGAAACGGCCAGCAAGCATTGATGTCGATTCAGATCCTCAACCGAAGCCCGGCTCAAACCAATGATGTCGCGCAAGTGTCCCATGCTCGGTACGCCCATCGCCGCCGCGACCGGCCCAGCCAGGCGGCTCATCGACAAGCTATTGGCGTGCAACAGCTCAGCGCGTGAACCAACCATGCACTCCGCGATCCGCTGGCGCAGCAACGACCGTCCGTATCGCGCCCCGCGGTCATCGAACGGCTCGAACGGCACATGCGGCATGTTGTACCGGCGGAGCGATCCGGCGAACGGACCTCGGGCCGGCGCCGCAACGACAATCTGGATGTCACCCGCCGTGATGCGTCGAGCCGCCTCCAGAAAAGACCGCTCGCCGCCGTTGAGCGATGGATACTCCGCCAATACCAAAACGCGCATCACCAGAAGGGCCTTACAGCAGTCCGTAATCTTTTAGGGTCCGTTGCAAGGCATCTTGTTGAGCCATGTTCAGCGCGGTCATGGGTAGACGCAATTCGCCGCTATCGCGATTGAGCATCTTCATCGCCGCCTTGATCGGAATCGGATTCGTGGCCAGCCCCAGCATGTCACGGCACAACGGAAACAGACGCCGATGGGCCAGTCGCGCATCGGTGATCCGCCCCTCCCCATACGCCTCAACCAGCTCCCGCATATCTCGCGGCACGATGTTTCCCACGACCGAAATCACACCTTCCCCGCCCACCGAAAGTAGGGGAAGCGTCAAGCTGTCATCACCACTCAACACCGTCAGATTCGTGGTCGCCAGCACTTGAGAAGCCTGGTCGAGCGACCCCGTGGCCTCTTTGACCATGGTGATCGTCTCTATTTCGCCCAATCGAGCAATCGTGTCCGGTTCAATGTTTTTTCCCGTCCGTCCCGGAATGTTATACACACAAAGTGGCAAATCCACTTCTTCCGCGATGGTGCGATAGTGCTCATAGAAACCTTGCTGCGTGGGTTTGTTGTAGTACGGGGCCACAATCAGGGCCGCGTCCGCGCCAGCCTTGGCCGCCCAACGGGTAAGCCTTAACGCTTCAGACGTGCTGTTGGACCCCGTCCCCGCCATGACCTTGATCCGGCCAGCCGCCGCCTGTACCACTTCCGATACCACGCGCTCGTGCTCCTCGTGCGAGAGCGTCGGTGACTCGCCGGTCGTCCCGACCGGACAGAGACATGTCGTTCCTGCCTCCACCTGGAAATCGATCTGAGCTCGTAACCTCTCCAGATCCAGCTGGCCATCTCGAAACGGCGTGACCAAGGCTACTGAAACTCCGGCGAATGCTGATCCCTTACGCGTCATAACCGTACACCTTCTTCGCTATTTCTGGGGATGCCGTCGGAAGCACCCTCCCCTCTACCGATCACTGGAATGTCACGACGAGGCACGAACCATCGCGAACACCACGCCCTTATTCGGCCACTTATGATACGGTGAGCCGTTGATCGACGCAAAGGGGGGCGGCCCCCTTGAAAGGGGACTCGCGGCCCGCCGGCTAAGGCGGCACGTCCGCCCTCCGCGGCAACGAGCTCGACGTCGCGCCACGCGAATTCCCCCCTCCGTTGGAACGTCCCTGTTTTGCAAAAACTCACCGCCGGGCATCTCGCCCTTCGTGTTCCACTTCGATCAGCAAGCTCCTCATTTCACGCACGGCGGTTCGCATTCCGACCATGAGTGCCCGAGCAATGATGCTGTGTCCGATATTGAGTTCCCGCATGTTCGGAATCCTGGCCACCGGTTTGACATTCCGATAATTCAAACCGTGTCCGGCATGCAAGGCCATTGCACGGGAACAAATCTGTTCGCCCGCGTTGGCCAGTTTGTCAAGCTCCTGAGACGCGGTTGGCCGAGAAGCCAAGGAATACTGCCCCGTGTGCAGTTCGACCGCGTCCGCTCCTAATTCACCCGCCGCCGCGATCTGGCGCTCGTCCGCGTCCAGAAACATGCTGACTTGGATCCCGGCATCATGCAGCCGTTTGACCGTCTTCTCCACGGCCGCGCGATGCATGACAATGTCCAGCCCCCCTTCCGTGGTAACCTCTTCCCGACGCTCCGGCACCAACGTCGCCTGGTCGGGACAAACCTGGCATGCCAGATCCACCACCTGGTCCTCCGTGGCCATTTCCAAGTTGAGCTTCACGGTCGTGGTGTCCCGTAATAGACGCAAATCTCGATCCTGAATATGCCGGCGATCTTCCCGCAAATGGATCGTGATGCAATCAGCCCCCCCCAATTCCGCCGCCGCCGCCGCCCATACCGGGTCCGGCTCATAGGTCCGTCGCACTTCCCGCACCGTGGCCACATGGTCGACGTTAATCCCCAATTCCAGCATTCTTTGGTTCTCCCTGAACAGCTCTCGCTAAACAATCGTCGAGGCTCATACTCGCGGGCTCCTACCGATGCCCCCCGACGCCAACGTGCGTCACCTTCGCGGCCACCATTCCGGCACGCCGGCACGTCGCTTACGGCGATAAAAAAAACGCCTATTGGGTGGCGATCCGGTCCATGCGGTTGCGCCGTTAGCGGACAGCTAGCCGTCAACATGCTGACCAACCACGCCGACAAAGTTTGATGGTATTCCTTGAAAACCGTTCCGGCAAGTGCGTCTGTCGGTGGTCGCAACCGCGCCCACGGCCAAGTCACCGACGCGGTCGTTTCCGATCAACTCAACCATGGAAACGGCGATGCGGGCAAGTATCGGTCAAGGGAAAAAACTGTCTGACTCAAGGCGTTCAATGATGCTTCCCACTCGCCCCAGCGGTGACTCAGGTTCCTCGCTCCATCACGGCGATTTCCCGCGCCGCATGAGATGCCCCGAGCTGGTCCGGGGGAGTTATACTTTCGGCGGTCGGATTTGTCCGGGTGGAAATCTGCTCGATGCAAGCCGTTCTCCCGTTGGTCGGACTCGCGGCGGAGAATGTCATCCGCGACCGGTATGCACGTTTTTCGCCATGGGTGGCCCCCCGCACGGTTTTCCCCTCGCGCTCGCCGCGCCGTGGCCGCGGCGGGCCCGTGCCAAGAGATACACGCGTTCCGGCATGACTACCATGGGGTGGCCCATGGCGGGACAACGGGCGAGTTGGGACATCCTAGGAGGGTCCGTGCCGGGCGGGCTTGCCTGGCATCGGATGGGGGCGAACAATAATAACACTGTTGTTCGAGCCGCAAGCGGTGCAAACACCAGGGCTTGTGTCTCATGGCACTGGCCCTGGAATGGCCCATGAACGCCCGGTTGTTCGCCACCCGCTGAAAACAAGATATCCGGTGGAGTTGTCAGAAGACGCCAATCAGGCCTGGCACTCGAGAGGCCTGCTTCGCGCCCCTCCAAGTGGAGGCTACGATTAAAGGAGGCGTCTGGAAGCGGACCGCGGGGAGCGGAACCGCCGGCGCGAGTTTTTCCGTCGGCGCTGGTTCTTGTAACCGTCGCCGCGTCGTTGCTTGGTAAATTGCCAAGTGGCGAATGAGTGCGGAAGTGGGGCTGACGGACGACTAGCCGCCCCTGTTCGCTGTATTTCAGGAACGACCGTTGGCGTGGCATCGATCCGTCATGCGTCCGTGAAATTCATGTGTTAATGGAACCTGGCGCCTCCGGTTGGAGGCTACTGGAGCACGTCAAATGGGCTGGGAATATAGCGAGAAGACCAAGCAGCTTTTCATGGATGCCGTTCATGGGAAGCCGGGAAGCCATATGGGCGAGTTGGAGGATCCGGACGGTTTGGGGGAACACGGCTCGATCGCGTGCGGCGACGCACTCCGTTTTACCTTCCGTGTCGAGCGCCATCCGACCGATCCCCTTAAAGATGTCATCACCGAAGCGCGGTACTTGACGTTTGGCTGCACCTCGGCCATCGCCGCCTCCGAGGCTGTCTGCATGCTGATCGAACAGGGACGATACACGCCGATTGACGCGCTCGGTGTCAGCAACGACGACATTGTGGAATATCTGGAGGGGCTTCCCGAACAGAAAATTCACTGCTCGGTCATGGGGGCGGAGGCATTGGAAGCGGCCGTGTTCAATTGGGCCCAGAAGCGGGGTGTCGACTTGCGGCACCTAGGGGTCGACATCCATGCGCACGAGCAGGAAGAGGGCCGGATTGTCTGCAAGTGTTTTTCGCTCAGCGAACCGTATCTGCGCCGGAAAATCTTGGAGCTTGGAATCAAAACGATTCCCGAAATCACCAATGCGCTCAAGGCTGGCGGGGCATGCATGTCCTGCCACCACGTTCCAGGTGGACTACAGGATTTGCTCGACGATATCTGGGGGCAGGAGTCGCGAGCGAACTCTTTGCCTGTCTTGAACGCTTCGCCTGGCGTGGCCGCCGTTGATACGCCCGCCAGGGAACAACCCGCTATTTCCCCTTATCGGCTCGCCAAGAACATTGAAAAATGCATCGAGGATTACGTCCAGCCGCAACTTCAAAGAGACGGGGGGTCGGTGGAAATCGTCGACATCAAGGAATGGGTGGTCTACTGCCGGTTTGTGGGAGCGTGTGCAAACTGTGTGGGCGCGAACCAGACCCTGAAAATGTTGATCGAGAAAAGCCTTAAGGACCAAGTCGACGAACGTATCCGCGTAATTGGGGTGTAAGAAATCGGCGGTCTCCGCGTCTTGTTGTTGGGAATGTTCGAGTCCGAAAAAGACCGCCTGGGATAGGTAGGTGGACCGTGTTGATCGGTGCCATGCAGGTTTCACTGTGTTGGCCAGTGGCAACCAATACAACGATTCCCGGGGGAAGCCGAGCGAGTTGCTGGGCTTTTTCACCGGTCCCGCGCGCCGCTGGAATAACGGTGACGATTCAATCCCTTGGCCGAGCGGACCGTGATCTCTCGCTTAAACGGAAATGAAGAGGACAACCCATTATGCCCGGACAGCGAAACAACGCCAAGAGAATCGTTTACGCCGATAACAATGCCACGACGCAAGTGGCGCCGGAAGTTTACCACGCGATGATTCCGTTCTTCACCGAGGACTACTTTAATCCGAGCTCGATGTACGAGCCGGCCCAGGCCACGAAAACGATGCTCGATCGATCGCGTCGCGACATCGCGCGTCACTTGGGAGCCCGTGAACCACAAGAAATCCTCTTTACCTCCGGGGCCACCGAGAGCAACAACACGGCGATTCGAGGGGTTGCGAAAGCGAATCCCAACCGCCGGCACATTATAACGACGGCCGTGGAGCATCCGGCCGTGTGGGAAGTGTGCAAGAATCTCGAGCGCGAGGGGTATAGCGTCGTATACCTGCCAGTGGATCCGGATGGCAACTTGGATATCGGGGACTTTGTTCGGGCCTTGCGATCTGACACCCTACTCGTCACCGTGATGCACGCTAACAACGAGACCGGGGTCATCTTTCCGATCGCCGAGCTAGCCCGGATCGTCAAAGAGACGGATCCGAACATCATCTTTCATACCGATGCCACGCAATCGGTCGGAAAAATGGAGATCGACCTATCAGGCGAGTACCGGCATGTCGACCTGTTATCGTTCTCCGGCCACAAGCTCCACGCGCCCAAGGGCATTGGAGCACTGTACGCCCGCCGCGGCACGCGATACCGGCCACTGATCATCGGAGGCCATCAGGAAAATGGACGCCGTGCCGGAACCGAAAACGTGCCGTACATCGCGGGGCTGGCCAAGGCCCTGGATTTGGCCATGGACAATGTGGACGATGAACAGACCAGAGTGCGAAAACTGAGAGATCGACTGGAAACGGAACTTCTGGCCCAAATCACGCAGACGCGGATTAACGGCGCCGGCGCGCCACGGTTACCAAACACGTCCAACATTTCTTGCCATTATGTCGAGGGAGAGGGAATGCTGTTCCAGCTCAGCGAAAGCGGGATCTGCGCGTCAAGCGGGTCAGCCTGTACCTCGGGATCCTTGGAACCCTCCCACGTGTTGAAAGCATTGAAAATCCCTTTTACCGCGATCCATGGATCGGTTCGGTTCAGTCTAAGCCGCTACAACAACGACGAGGACATTGATCACATTGTCTCGGTTTTTCCTGAAATCGTGGCTAGTTTGCGACGGTTATCCCCGTACTGGGACACCAAAACCAACACGCCTCGACCGGATGCTGAAAAAACGCTGTTCGCCAACGGCTGATCGAAACCGAGTCGAATGACATCCGTGACGCGTGAAAAGCGATGGGTCAGCCTTCATAACGCCTGAACGCTTTCGCAAGCTCGACCATGCGGGCAAGTCGCTCCGGGACCACGCGCGGCGCCACTGAACAGGCGGAGGACAGAATATAGCCACCACCCGGCATGCCAATCTCCAGTCTCCGCCGGACCGCTTCCTCGAACGCCGTGTCATCAGCACGCAGCATTTCGTTCACCGCGTCCAAATTGCCCTTGAAGAAGAACCGGCCGCCAAACTCGCGTTTCGCGCTGGCCAAGTCCACGGTACCCAGTGGCGGTGGGTCGAGCGTGTCGATCCCATCCACTTTCGTTTCCGCCATCAGATCCAGCCGGTCGCCAATCGCTCCACACGTGTGCGTATAGGAAGGCAGGCCGCGGGATCGAATCACGTTGGCGACATCCGCCTCAAACGGCAACACAAACCGGCGATACATCTCCCGGCTGATAAAACCCGCTCCCGCAAAGGCGGAACTGATCAGGATCGCGTCCGGATCACAATCCGCGTACAAGTGAACCTCGGTCGCCGCGAATTCGGTAAATCGCTCCAGCAACGAGATACACGTGTCGGGAACATCGATCAACGCCAGCAAAGCCTGGTCGTATCCCAACAGTTCAAGTAGATGAGTAAACGGTGAAAACACCTCCACGTGGACGGAAACGTCCGGGCAGAGTGCCCGCGTCGCCCGCAAAGCCAACGTAAACCATTCTGGATATGTGTCCGAAACGGACAGGTCCGCGTCGGGGGCGATGTCCCAGAGCGACGGGGCGTGCCAGATGTTCCATACATAGCCGGGGATCCGAAATGTCCCCGGATCCGACACTTCAACCGTTCTGTAGTCAGCCCGCCTCAACGGAGATCCATTCGCGGCGCGGGTCCACGGATTGTCGTCAGCCGGCACATGCGTTTCCAGACCATTGTTCCAGCGCAACACCTCCTCGCCATCTCGCGTCCGGTGCTCAGCCAGATAATCGCGCCAATTGGAGGGCCGCCCCGGAATGTTGACCAACACCCCGTCGAATTGATAGCGAGCGCGAAACTCGCTCAGGGTCTCGGCAAAAACCCCGCTGTCAAACCAAATCTCCGAGGGACGGCGCCGGGCATGAAGGAAATAGTGACCAAGTGCCAGCTGGCACATGACGGGAACACGATCCGGTTCTTGATGCCGCATCGCCATCGCCACTCGCTGCCGCCCGTCCATTCGCTTTGGCCTCCGCTACGTCGCTCGCCAGGGGCGTTCTCGTTTCAAACCGGCGTGCAATATGTCATGCGTGATGTTGGCATCCTCCACGACCTGAAAGTCATAGATACCGACACAGATGAAATCGGCGCCATTCTCAAAGGCAAAGCGAAAACCGTCATTTGGGTGAATGGCGCCCGCGGCGAGCACCTTGAACGCGATCCACGGCTTTTCGCAGGTCTTCATGAATTCGATGGTCTCTTCCCGGTCGTTGCAGTACCGGTTATCGTTTTCCGGCTCACCCGGTCGAGCCGACCAGTAGTCGTCGTGGTGCAACGTCTTCATGAGAAAGTCCGGGTCGCTTCCACGGTCGATGCATTGTTTGATCGGCGCAATGGCATGGTCACCGATACCGGCTACCAGCCCATTTTGCCGCAAGTACTCCAGCTGCTCGGCGACCACATCGAATTCGCCTTCCTTTACGTAGTCCCCCACCATCTGCAGGTATGCCCCTTTGGCTCCCAAATCGATGGCCCGGTTAATCCGGTCGGTGACGTTTTCCCTGCGGCACTGGGCAATGAACTGCATCTCGCCAACTTTCCGTTTGTAGTACTCCTCGATGAAGTGCCCCCCGGCGTCGGTATTGATAATCAGCGTGTTCATGCCGCACTGTTCGGCCAACCAGAGGGTCTCCATGACCTTGTCCATGGTATGGTATGCCTTGACCAACGGCGACACATACATCTTCAAATCCCGAGCATGCGAGAAACCGTTCATCAAGTTGCTGCCTGGGATAATGCGGGAGACGCTCAAATGACCCAACCGCGCGGACGGAATTCCGCCTTTGAGTTGATCGAGCGATTTCGCTTCTGGAATGTTGACGCTCGCCCCGGAGACCGCGTCCACGTTTCCGGATGCCAGCCGCCTCTGGAGCGTCGTTTCCTCGGTGCTCGTCGCCGGCCCCGACTTCAAGACCGCATAGATAAAGCCTCCCAATACCGGCAGGGTCGCGAAACTGGCAATCACCTCCCGGCGACTGAGTCCTTCGGGGTCAACGTGAGCCGGCGTGTCACCGCTCGCCGCCGCCCGCCGCGCGGTGCCAGCCAAACGACCGAACAGAGCGACCAAATACGGCCCCAATCCGGCAAAATCACTTCTTGGCGCAATGGCGATCGCGACAAGGGCGATGAGTTCAACCACGTTCTTGTTCACGATTAAATAACTGCCCTCGGCCAGTTGCGGCGCCATTCCCGGCAGAGGAGGATGCGCGATGTAGTAGAGTGCCAGTAGAAACACTCCCGCCAAGCTGGCCCCTCGCGTGAACACCCCCAGCAACAGCGCCCCGCCAACTAGAATCAAGCCCCAAATGTTGAGCGAGTTGACCGTTGCCAGCACACGGGGATTCTCCGCCATCCAGTGAAACCAGTCCGCAAGCAGCCAGTCCGCCGAACGCAAATACCCCGCCGCCGTCCAGGTCGGATCAAAAAGCTTTGCCAGCCCCTCGTA
>JBNJEM010000054.1:0-21424 GCA_051745935.1 Planctomycetota bacterium | reverse complement strand
TTTCATCAAACTGATGACCGCGATTAAACTCATTAGCAAAGCGCTCAAAACTTGACCAGCGGTGAAGCCACAGCGGCAATGCCAGGTCCAAGAGCATGCGAGGCTTCAGTCGTTCGTGCCAAGAAAATGATCGTGCCACTTCGTCGATCGATCGACCGTTAAGGTTCCCCAGAAAATAGGAGCGATTGTCCCATCCGCGGTATCGACAGAGCAATAGCGGAAACAGAAACATTCGCAGGAATTGCCCCAGCGCATACCACAGATCCAACCGCTCCGGCCGTTCAATGGATGACACGTCAATGAATATGGGCCCACCCTTGTGAAATTGCACGTTGAAGGCGGTCGCGTCCTTAAGGCCGTAACCGTGTCCTGCGAGTTCTATTTGCAGATCAAGCGTGCAAATTCCGGCATCCGCAAGCATCGAAATTGGCCATTCGTACGGATACGTGACGGGCGTGATGAGTTCGTGTTCCAGGTAACTGTATTTGTCACCGTGGAGGCTCTTGCATAGCCCCACAATGTCCTGATCGGAGACACGCGATGTGCCAACCAACGCCTTTGATTCCATCAGTCGCCACAGGACTCCGTCCGCGGACAGTTGGTGTAGTGTCGCAGAGCAGTCCTCGTCAACAGCACGGAATATACGTCCGGCAAGTGTGAATACAAACCCTGAGGGGTCTCGAAACGAGCCCGCGTTACGTTCCGGCAACACAGCGTGTTCTTTCAACTGGCTATTTGCCGGTGACATTGGAATCACAATCACCTTTCATACGAAATACTTTGCGAAATATTCCGGCAATCGACCGCCGGAAGAAGGCTACGGTGGCGATGAGTCCCGCAAGGATCAACTGAAGTACAACCGCCCCCGACATGGGGTCGATGTACGAGAGAATTATGGCTGGCAGCATGCTGCACCTCCGTTATGGTCAAACGGCTTCGTGGGTGGTCCAGTTCGCGCCACGCGGCGCGAAGGATCCGAAGAAAATCGGCCATTACCCTGATTAGAAGACGACGGAATCGCCATCACCTCGCTCCGCGCCGATGAACGCTCCGTCACGTCGTGAAGCTGATAACTGTATATGGGATATTCAAAATAGCTCCTGTCGCCCAGCAGACCAAAGTCCGTGCCAAGACAGGCATTCAAGACCAGTCTAAACGTGTTGACGGGCGTAATGTCCTCGTGTACGGGAAATTGCATTCCCGAGGGAACGTGGATCGCGTGGAAGATGGCAAACGCTTCTCTCAGATCGCTGTGATCCATGCTCGCCACGTTCACGCCGGCTCGTGCACCGTGGTCTCCATGGATAACGATGACGGCCGGCCGCCGCGTCTGAGCTAAAATGCGGTCGACAAGCTCCAATACGAGCCTATTAACATACGCCAGTTGCTCCCGATACGCTTCAATATAACGGTCATTTCCGCAGCGCTGACGAAATGCGACGGAGTCGTCGAGCAGATAACTGCCGTGCACTTGGACGTCCTCACCGCGGCTATCAAAGACGAACGGCGGGTGCGGAGCCATCACATGAGCGAACACGAAACGAGGTGACGAGACATTCTGATCGATCGCCGGGATTTCACGAAAAGTGTTGAGGATGCGGCGTCGATGACAAGATTCGAAGAACGCGGACCTGGAACCGATCATGTCAAGGATGTCAGGGACGGCCGTCGTGTGAAAGAAGACATCCTGATAATCAGAAAGAGCCAGAGTGGGTGACACGTACTGGTCGAATGATTTCCCCTCCGTGACCGATTTTCCCGTCGCAAAGGCAGTCGTCGTATACCCGTGTTGTCGTAAGACACGCACCAACATGCAGTCGTTGATCAACGATCGCAATGGCAGACGGGTACGAAATCCTTGAAGCGATTCGCTATTCAGGTAGCCAAGGTTGAGTGACGACGCCAGAGACAAATCCGTTAAATGATAATTTGAACGGCTGTGCGATGCGACAACAAAACCACGATCGCTTAGATTCGTGAGAAAAGGACGGTTGTCAAAGGAGTAAGTATCCCGCAGTACGTCGCCTCGAGTATAGGCGTCCAACACAACATAGTAAATGTCAGGTAGAGAATCAGCCTGCCAAGAAGGGTAAATCTCTTTAGCAGGCAAAGACGTCGGTGTCAGAATCAAGTGGGCCGGGGAAGTGCGGTAACTGGACCATAGATCGGGAAGCACCATGGTCGCAGCGAGCGACAATTGAACGGCACCTATGGTCAGGCATACCCACATCAGAAAACGTGTGGCCGTACGTATGCTTGAACACTCGCGAATTCGAAATACGCCGACGATGGCCAAAATAAATGCGGCCCCGAAGATCAGCAAGTAGTAGTCCTGGAGCGACCTCGGAATTGCCAACTTCAAATAGAAGGACAGCGTGAGGTACGTAACCAGAGCCAGTCCGACGAGTGGCCGCACATTGGCATTGCGGATCAACACGTGCAGGAGACCGCACACGATCGCCGTGGCGCCTACCAGAACCAAACCGGTAACGAGAATGTCTTCCAGCCATGGCGCCTCGCGGGCATAGCGGGTCGCCACGATCAAAACGGGAAGCAAGGCCGCAAGGCAGGGCAATGTCGTGTGCGCGTAGGAAGGCTGATCATCGTCGGTTGCCTCAATCCGAGCAAGTTCAGACGTCACTTGGCTAACTCCCAAACGGACAGCCACCAACATCGGTGACCACGAAAAGGTGAATCGATGAAGTCCATGCTGGGGTATAATCTGTCACGATGTCTCCCACTGCGAGCTGCACCGAGCGAGACAACGGGCGGATTTCCACGCCAGCGTACTAGCCGGCCAACCGGCGCAAGGACTTCTTCATAACTGCCCTCAAAGTGGCGGGGCGCCAGTCCCTTTGTGGTGGGTTTTCGCGAGTTTTCCGCTCTGCTGATACTTTAAACTCTACGTCATTGTTGCCGCGTGGACGGGTTTTCGCAAAGGCGAAATTGGCAGTCTCACCCGTCGTTCCTTTGACTTGGACGGTGACCCCAATCCCGAAGGTGGTCGATCGAAGTATGTTTTCATGATTGCAACCAGCTACTCGGTTTCGAAGATCCCGCTAACCGCACGGAAAAAGCTGTTCGACGAACACCGTCGGTTTTTCTTGCGAAACCCGGCAACCCGTTACTGGTCGGTGCTTAGATGCCCTTTCTTGGCATTGAGTGCCCCAATAGGCAGCGCCTCTGGCTTTGCAAGGCTTGACGACAGGCAGCTTGACCGCTGAATCGCGACAGGACCGGAGTCTTCCAAGTCACGCCTTACAATATCAACACGAGATTTTCGTTGCAGAAGGAGCATTCCAAACTCATCGGAAGTAAACGGTTTTTCACCGACCGCGTGAACGGGAACGTAAGCCTGAAACAGCCACGCCCACAAATCTTCAGCGTAATCCGCGCCGAAGCGTGGGACGCCGTACTCAGACGTATCACGATGGATAAGCAATACGTAGTCCGGCGAGTTTTCGCGATAGCTGTTCAAAATGACTTTCTCGCCAAACATCAATATCTCCGGCGGCATCAGCACTGCATACGGCGTGGAGTTGGGCCGTCGGGTCAGGAAGTTCAGGAGCGAGCCTTCCGGCCAAACCGCAACAGTTTCATTTTCAGCCACCACATCCTCGATGTGTGCCAGCATGCACCCATATGCGTTAGCCCTGTCGTTGGTCACGCGAATCGGCGCTGAATTGGCAACAGGGAGGTATTCCCGTTTGTGAGATAGACGCCAGTTCATCAAGACTAGATGGGATAACGATACCAACGCGAAAAACGCCAACAAATAAGTGGTAAACCGCACTGCTGACCCGCCTCGTTTTCTCACTTCCTGCATTAGATGCCAGCACATTACCATGACGGTCAGTACCCCGGGCATGGCTAGGGCGAACCCATAGTGGTATATCCTGGTATGCAACAGCATTTTGGCCAACAAGCCCAGCGCAAAGCTCCCAAGCACCACCGCCACGATAAGCCTATCCCGCTCAACTTCACACTGAGCGCGCCAAAGTTTTTGCAGGCCAATGATAATCCCCGCCACCAACCATAGAGGCAGCGCGGAAAAAGCGTTGACAAAGAGCATCGACTGTGGTTGGACCAGCAACAATGCGCCTACAGCCAATAACAGGAAAAGATACACCTTTCTGCTTTTGGTGCGTGTGGCAGGTAATGCTTTGCGCAAGGCGAGTAGCAACAGAAGCAGCTCGAGGATGAACCACAATAGTATCGTTACCAATCGTCGAACGGGAAAATCGAAGCCTGTACAGACCTGATAGAATGGTAGTGTCGTTAATTCGCCATCGAAAACATGCACCCAACCGCCTAATGCATGGTAGAGCGCATGGCGCCATGGAATGTAGCCGCGCAGCGAGCTAACGGCGACCATGAAGACGCAGCCGGCGCTTCCGAGCAGCACTATTCCGGCGGATATTGCAGTCTGCCATGAATCATTCCGTTGCAGGCCTACAATAACCAGAGTAATTATCCACGCTAATGCGATGGCGAGAAAGATTTCTGGTTTGGTTAGGAATACCAAGCCCATCCCAATGCCGCCACCAAGCGCCCAATACAACTTCCTTGTAGTAATCCAGTACCTTGCGCACAGCAAAGAGGCTAGTGAAAGCAGAAGGCCGTGCGTCAGCTCATGCGCGTACGGCGCCATGAAATTGTAGTTTCCAACTCGTAGGTATTGCGCATATGCAAAAAGCAATTCGAGCGCGAACAGACAGAATAGACCACAGCGCGCGTTCGTGATGAAACGCACTATGGCATAAACGAGCGCGGCGATGGCCACATGGAAAAGGAAGTTGGCAATAAAGATGCTATCAAGGCGAGGTCCAAGAATTCGAAAAACGAACAGATTCACGTGAGGGCTCAATGGCCCGTTGAAATATGCCACGTCGCTATACAACTTATCGCCTTCGTATAACCGCCAGGGAACATATACCTCTCGGCCAAAGTCGATTACCGCGTCAGGCCAAGCCCGCCAAGTCCACGCTAACATCACGCATGATGTCGCGATGAGCAGCGATATCAAGAGCAGAGTGTGTAAAACCGGATTATTCGGCAGCAGGTTTCCGCGTGATTGGGTTTCCGAGGTCCCGCTGGGAATGGGTTGAGCTGACATGCGCATTAATGCTGTTGTAACTTTTTAGCGAACTGAAGTAAGGCTCTTCCAGGCAATGAGGGTTGGAAAACGGCGCCGTGGAGCGCGCAGGCCGCCGTCCGCCGTCATGATCCTTGCCGGCCCAACGCACGGGCGAGCGGACTTTGGCCTTGCGGTTAAACGGGGTACGTTAGAAGCGATTTGTGATCACGAAGCTGGGATTCTACTTCAGACCGCTAAAGTGTTACATGCTGTTCAATTCTTCCAGACGACCTCTTTTACAAAACCAACCACATCGACTCGCGCTCGACGTCAACGCGATCTTCGACGCACTAAGCCAGTGGCTCCGCGCCCACTTTGGGACACTTACCGCTACATCGGTTAGGGAGGAAATAAGGACAAAGGTCAGGGACAACGGTTTGACTAAAGCACAATAAACCGGTAACCAGTCGCAGCAGAGCTTTGATCACGCATCCCCTTATAATGGGGGCGGTCCAAGGCGACGCGGTTTATGGCCATGGTTAACTATAGCCCGTAGAAACGTAGCTTCCGCTTCCAAAACTTCTAAGATGACAGCAGGTCTGACTGGTTTTATCATGGCTTTTTACAGCCGGTAACAACGCGTGGTCGAGCGGACTCTGGCCTTGCGGTTAAACGAGTTACGTCATCAGGGGAGGTGATCACAACGCCAGGATTCTACTTCGGACGGCTAAAGTGTTACACAACTTCATCAAAACGAACCACGGATACTACGCTGAAGAGGGAGAACCGCAATGCGGCGTTTTGCTTCGGCGGGTGCGAACGTATCAGCCGTGGGCCATGATTGCGCCCGGCGCCCCGGTTGTTTCAGTCACTGAGGGGCTCGGCGTCTTCAGCGAGCGGGCAGCTCGAGAAGAAGCATCCCCATGCTGCATCCATTCAGCAAGAAATGGACGGTGATGCAGGGCAAGAGCCGATGAGTTTGGCGGTACAGATAGCCCAGGCCGAGGGCCAGGAAGAAGAGAGGAATCCAGTCGGGGCCGTGCGACATGTGCAGGGCGGCAAAAAGCGTGGAACTGGCCAGGATGGGCAGGGCTCCCACGAAGCCCGTTGGATACTCCTTGTCGCCGGCCGGGTCGCCGGAAAGAGCGGGCTTCACGTCGGGCCCGGGCGGCGAGTAGGGATTGGCGCCGGGGCTCCACGTGGCTTGCTCGCTCACAATACTTCCCTTCCCGATCGCCGAGTTCCATTGCGGCTCGGGGATTCCTTCCGGACGCGACGGTTCAACGCCGTGGTGACGGGAAACGAGTTTTTCCAGCCACCCTTGAAACAATCCGCGAAACAGGAATTCCTCCACCAGCGGCGCCACGATAACCGCGGAGCCGACACTGGCCAGCATCAATCTCGGGTCGGGATGTTCGCGGAGCACATCGACAAGGGGATGCTTTGAATCCACCCACTGCACCAATAGATATTGGAGTGCATAGACGGGAGGGGCCAATGCCAGAAAGGCCTTGGTTCCCAGCCCCGCGTCGCGCCAAACGGTCTCGGGAACGAATCCCAAGGCGCGGAGCGACACACGGGCTTGCAACATGATGACCCCGGCCGTGGTGGCCAGGGTAGCGAGAGAGGCGAAGGCGAGAGCCAGGATATTCCAGTAGTGGTAGGCAACCGGTACATGGTCCGGCGGCGTGCCCGCCGCCACATCGAACCACTCACGTACCGCGGAGTGAGCGAGTGACGAAAACGTGAAGAGCAAGACGATGGCGAGCACCACGTCCAGCGGTCCCCAGCAGGGAGCTTCGCGCGGCTCGGACTCCACCAACGCCACCCCCCGGAACCACCGTCGCGTCAGGATGGTCCAAATCCGAATTGAAGCGGCAAGCAGTCCAACCGCTGCGACGATGAATAGTACGCGGAGCATCGTGCTTGAATATCCTGGCCATCATGGGCGAGACGGAGGCTTCGGAACGAACAGTCAACGGATGAATTTCGCGGCGACCCGCAGATAGCCAATTCCCGAGTAAACGGTTAAGATAATCGCCACCCAGATCGAACCATGCAGTAACACGCGCCACCACTGGGGGGCCATCTCCGCCGTGTAACTCAGAACCCACAAGCTAACCACCACCGCCATGCACTGAAACACCATTTTCAGTTTGCCCGACATCTTGGCGGAAAAATCTCCCCCGCTCTGCTCAATGAATCCCCGCAACGCCGTCACCAACATCTCGCGTCCCACGACAACCACGGCCATCCAGGCTTGGACGCCCGAACGTGGTTCGGCCACCAAAAAAATGAAGGCCCCGCAAATGATGATCTTGTCCACGAACGGATCGAACACCCGCCCCAATTTGGTGACTTGACCGTAACGCCGCGCCCAGTAACCATCCACCCAGTCGGTCGAGGCGGCAATTAGAAAGACAGCCATCGCCCACATATAGGCTTTCAGCGGTATCAGCACGAACACCACCAGCGACAAAACCAGTCGAGCAGCCGTCAACTGATTCGGGATGTTGAAGAACTGATTCCGTAAGGACGTTGAACTATTGGCCATGGGCTTTTGAAATCTCACCTTCAAAACATGACGTCGCGTTTCTCTTTTTCCCGACCGTTCGTCTCGCGAGCTATATTTCAGGCGGTTGGATTGTTCCGGATGGAAAGCTGCCCGACGCAAGCCGTCCTCCCGTTGGTCGGACTCGCGGCGGAGCAAGTCATCCGCGACCGGTATATTAACGCGCCACGGCGAGTGGCGCTGTCCGCTGGGGCGCTGTCCGCTGGGGCGCTGTCCGCTGGGGCGCTGTCCGCTGGGGCGCTGTCCGCTGGGGCGCTCTCCGTTGGCCTCGGCGCCGCTCGTGGCACCGCTTCACCGCTGTTATTGTCGCGCCGCCACATCTCGCATTGCGTTAAGGATCCGTAAAGATGTAACTCAAACTGTAAGCTTCGCGTCTCGACTAGCTGGTAAAGCCCGGCTTTCGGCGCCTTTTCGGCCATGACTGCACCCGTCACGGGTTCAAATTCGATCCACCTGGACACGACCTGAAACCAGGGCTTTTCCAGCGTCTGGGTCGTTCGAAGGGCGCGAAACGCTTACACTTTGAGATATAACTATCCGATTCAAGACGTTCAAGTGATGTTCCCAGCTCGGGCCAGCGGAGACTCAGGTTCCTCGCTCCATCACGGCGGTTACCCGCGCTGCGTGAGATGCCCCGGGCTTGTCCCGCGCAGTTTCACGTTTTTCGCTCATGTTTCCGATGCCAAGCCTGGCAACACATACTCGATACATACACGACGGACGAAAACGTTTGTTTCCCGACGGAATAACACCCGTACGGGAGTTTGCAATCGTCGAGTATAGCAGTAACAGGGTGGTTGCCGATACGGTAGCCGTTCACGGGTGCCGCTAGACGGCCTGGATACGGTAGTTCGCATGGATGCCACGGGCTTGTCCCGTGGTGGTTCACGCTCGCCGCTACAAACCGGCCAGACACACCACTGCTGGCCGTCGGTAGCGTGGAACGTAACGGACCACGGGACAAGCCCGCGGCATTTGCACCTCGAAAAGCCTTTCCTCAATATGTGAAAACATGTGCAACGGACGTGCGAACGTTCGCGGATATCAGTCTCTTGCCCGTGAACGGTTACCGCCACGGGAGGTTGTAGTTTACCGGAAATTCGTCCGGGCGGGGAGGTTCGGCTCTCGCGGAAAAGTATATTTCAGGCGGTGATTTTTTTCCGGATGGAAAGCTGCCCGACACAAGCCGTCCTCCCGTTGGTCGGACTCGCGGCGGAACAAGTCATCCGCGACCGGTATAATATGTGCGGTGGACCGTCCCGTGCCCGGGGTCCAATCAAGCCGCGGGAGGGGAAAGGACCGGTTGGCGCATCGGCGCGCTACCACGGGGTGGAGGTCGCGGCGCCCACCAGGTCATAGTGCTGGGCCGCCACGATCTCACACCAGGTCATGTCACCTGGCTGGAGAGCCGCTTCGTCGGCTTCCGTGACAAAAACGAGTTGATCGATGTCGGGGGCGTCGCCCCGCGTACGGCCGATCCACGCGCCGGGGTGATCGGGGACTGGGGCATCGATGAGCACCTGAACGGTCTTACCAATTTGATCTTGATTGTAGGCGGATGTAATGCGCTGCTGCGTCTCCATCAGCCGAGCTCGCCGTTTCCGTTTGGTTTTATCCGGCAGGTGGCCGGAAAGCGAGGCTGAAGCAGTGTTCGTTTCCAAGGAATAGGTGAAGACGCCGAGTCGTTGGAAACGCTGTTGTTCGACGAATCGCACCAATGCCTTGAAGGCCTTTTCCGTCTCGCCCGGAAAACCAACCATCAATGTGGTACGCAGGATGAGATCTGGGATTCCGGCTCGCAACCGTTGAAGCAAGGCCATCGTCTCCTGGCGAGAGACCCGCCGCGACATCCGGCGCAGTATTTGGTCGTCGATGTGCTGCAAGGGCAGGTCAATATACGGAAGGATTTTGGAAGATCGCGCGATCGTGTCGATTAAGTCATCATCAAGATACATGGGATAGAGGTACATGAGCCGAATCCAATCGACGCTGACCCGTTCCAGTTCAACGAGCAACTCGCGGAGGCGCGGTTTTCCGTACAGATCAATGCCGTAGTACGTGGTATCTTGAGCCACCAGAATCAGCTCGCGCGCGCCGCCGCCGGCCAGCTCTCGTGCTTCCGACACGATGCGTTCGATGGGTTTGCTGGCGTGTTTTCCCCGGAGTTTGGGGATTTCACAAAAGGTGCAGAGTCGATCGCAGCCTTCGGCGATCTTCAGGTAGGCGAAATGTCGCGGCGTGATTCGCACGCGATCGATGTCCGGAAAGGCGGGTGTGACCGGCGGGCGAAAAACCTGACGTTGCCGCGTGGTGCCTTCCAGCACTCGGGCAGCCACTTCGGCCATTTGTTCTCGGCCGAAAACGCCCACCACGCCATCGATGTCCGGCCGCTCGGTCAGCAATTTCTCCCGTTGCCGCTCGGCCAGACACCCCGCCACAATGACAGCTCGGGTCCGCCCGGTCCGCTTGAGGTGCAACATTTCGTCGATCGTGGCATAGGATTCTTCCCGGGCTTCTTCGATGAACCCGCAGGTATTGACCACGACGAAATCCGTCCCGCCGGGTTCGTCCACGAGCTGGTAACCTTGCTGGCCGAGCAGCCCGAGAATTCGTTCACTGTCGACGAGGTTCTTGGGACAGCCGAGGCTCACGAAGGCATAGCGGGCTTTGGTGGTGGGATGTTGATTGTTCATGGGAATCGCCCTGGTCGCGAAACTGATCAAGCGGGACGGTTTTCTCCGGGTCGCCACGTCGCCGTTGCATGGCCGCCTATCGGTCGCCTTGGACCAAATGGCAGTAGCTTTCATAGCGGCGGACGTCCAACTTGCCGTCGGCGGTTGCGTCCTTGACAGCGCAGCCGTCTTCGTGGATGTGAGTGCAGTCGGGGAACCGGCAGCGGCTTTCGTGGGGTCGTAGATCGCGAAAGAAGCCGGCCACTTCGGCTGGAATAACATCCCAGAGCTGAAACTGCCGAATGCCGGGGGTGTCGACGAGGTACCCGCCGAAGTGGAGCGGGATGAGCTGCGCGATCGAGGTCGTGTGGCGTCCCTTTTGGCTTTCGCCACTCACGCTCCGTACCGGCAGCCGCAGCTTCGGATCCATGGCGTTGATCAACGACGACTTTCCGACGCCACTTTGCCCCGACAAAACGCTTTCCTTGCCGCGTACGATTTCGCGAAGTCCGTCCACGCCGAATCCCGTGGTTGCCGACAACAACAGGACCTGATAGCCCATTTGGCCATAGACGCCAATCAGCGGTTGCAAATCGGCGACGTCGACCAGATCAATTTTGTTGATGCAGATCACCGGGGTAACACCGGCTTTCTCGGCGGTGACCAGCATGCGGTCGATCAGGTGTGGTTTCACGGCCGGCTCCGCGGCGCTACTGACAATCACGATCTGGTCGACATTGGCCGCGATGACGTGCCGTCGCCCGCGGCTGGTCCGGCTAAGCACCCCGCGCCGCGGTTCCACTCGCTCGATCATCCCTTCACGCGACGCTTCCGCTTCATCGCCGGGACGAAACCATACCATGTCCCCCACGGCCACCACGTTCCGCTGGTCGGTGCTTAAGGATTTCAGCAGTCCCCGCGTGGCGCAGCGATAGACGCTTCCGTCAGGGGCTCGCACCATGCTCGCCACCCCATGTACGCTCAAGACGCGTCCCTTCAGGCAGGACTCGGCGTCGATATCGAGATCCACGGCAAGTCCCGCGTCATCGGCGGTGGCTTCGGTCCCCACGACCGTGCGTTTGCGCGTGAGGGCCCCTTTACCACTAACCCGCTCACTTTGAGCCAAGTTTTCCTGCTGCTCGTCTTCATCCCGGCCACGTTGACGCGTCAAGTCGCCAGTGCGTTTGCGTGTCTCGTGTTTCTTGCGAAACTGGGCCCGAATTTTCCGTTTCTTTTTGCTCACCGTGTACTCTTTTCCCGTGCTTGATCGCCGTAAGACACTCGTGACGGAAGAGGTGAAACAACATCTCTCTTCCCCCGGGGATCGTGCAAGCTCCACCCGGATCATTTTGGCGTTGCATCGCGCGCGGCGGCTCCGATCAACTCGGTGATCTCCTCCCCATTCAACTCTTCCGATTTCAGCAACGCCCGCGTCAGTCGTTCCAGGTCCTCGCGTTGTTCGGTGAGGATTTTTTCCGCTGCCTGAGAAGCTTCCCGCAGAATACGGGTTACTTCCTCGTCGATAAGCTCCTGGGTATGTTCGCTGAACGTGCGTTGTCGCTGCATTTCTCGTCCCAGGAACGGATCATCGTCGCTCGTTTTGTAACTGACCGGTCCCAGGCGTTCGCTCATTCCCCAGTGCGTGACCATGCGACGGGCGAGGTTGGTGGCTTGCTCCAGGTCGTTTTCCGCGCCGGCGGTGGTTTCCTGGTAGATCAATTGTTCAGCCGTTCGACCTCCCAGCAAGACGACCAATTGATCCCGCAACTCGTGTTGCGAAATACTCAACCGATCCTCGGAGGGGACGGTGTGCGTGGCGCCAAGCGTACGGCCGCGAGGGATAATGGTCACTTTGTGTACGCGTTGCGCGCTGGGGCTGTGCCAGGCCACGAGAGTATGCCCCGCTTCGTGATAACCGCTCTTCTCCTGTTCCTCCTCGGAAAGGACTTCTTCACGTTTGGCCCCCATCAACACTTTGTCACGCGCATAGTCGAAATCGGACATCTCCACGATCTGTTTGTCCTGGCGGGCGGCCCAGAGCGCGGCTTCATTGACCAGGTTACGGATATCGGCCCCGTTGAGCCCCACGGTCGCGGCCGCCAGTCGACTCAGGTCCACGTCGTCGCTCAAGGGAACGTCCCGCACGTGGACGTTGAAGATTTCCAGTCGGCCCTTCAACGTGGGGCGATCAACGGTCACGTGCCGATCAAAACGGCCGGGGCGCAGGAGGGCGGGGTCGAGTACGTCGGGGCGGTTGGTGGACGCCAGCACGATGGCCGAGTCATTGGGCGTGAAGCCATCCATCTCGCTGAGAATCTGATTCAACGTCTGCTCCCGCTCGTCATGCCCGCCCCCCAAACCGGCGCCTCGCTGCCGCCCCACGGCGTCAATCTCGTCGATGAAGATGATCGAGGGCGAATTATCCTTGGCCGTCTTAAACAAATCCCGTACCCGGCTCGCTCCAACCCCGACGAACATTTGAATGAACTCCGACCCGCTGATCGAATAAAATGGCACGTTCGCTTCGCCGGCCACCGCTCGGGCCAATAACGTCTTGCCGCTTCCCGGCGAGCCATTGAGCAACACGCCCTTGGGGACCCGGCCCCCGAGCCGCTGGAACTTCTCCGGGCTGCTCAAATACTCCACCACTTCCATCAAATCCGCTTTCACGCCCTCCAACCCCGCGACGTCCGCGAACGTGACCGGCTGCTGGACCGCTTCATACCGTTTCGCCGGACTCTTGCTGAAACCGGAGAGGAACCCTCCCCCGAGCATCTGGTCTCGGGTGCGGCGATAGGAAAACCAGAAGAACGCGAACAGGGCAAGCGGCACGAGCAACACCAGCATGTATAGCATCATCAAAGTATTGCTGGGCGGATCGTGTCCAAACGGGATATCCTCCTCATCAAGCAACGCCGTTAATGCATCCCGTGACTCGCTGCCACGAGGCAAGACCACGCGAAAATGCTTGTGCAGCTTTTCATCCTCCGCGGCCTGATCCTTTTTCCCATCCGCCGGCGGTGGCTTGTCCGGCGCGGCCTTGAATTCTCCCGTCGCCTCGGCCTCGCCAAGCTGCACCTCCAAAACATTGCCGTCTCGGATTTGATCGAGGAAAAACGAGTACTGGATCGTCGATTTCCGCTCCCCTTGGATCGTCAACAGCGCCACAATCATCACACCGATGAACAGCAGCAGCACCCAAATGTTGGGGCTGGTGCGGCGGAGAGACGGCTTCCCGTCTTCCGTGCGTCGCGGTTCGTTTCGTGACGAATTCTCCATTGCCGCCCTTCTTGCTTCTTTTTCGTGTCGTTCGAGTATTCTAAAGTTGCTTCAGCCTGCTTTACTGTTGGCAGAAAACGGTTCTGGTCGCAAACGCGGTCCGCCCCCAAGAAACCTCGGTGGCTTGTTCCAGCTTTTGGCCTGGCCACAAAGCCGGCTCTCGCCTTGGATGCCCCCCCGAGTCTTGGAAAATCCGTAATACGTTACGGCCCGTAGCAAAACGCGGTTCCCGCTCGAAAAACTCTCGGGGTAAGCGAAAACCTGACCGGTTTTGTTATGGTTTCTTGGTCGATCGGGACCCCTCTACGCCAGCCTTCCCAGGCCGACGCCGATTGACAGAGACTCTCGCCCTGTCTTGCCAGATCCATGGTTGTGAGACTAGAAAGCCTGACGGACCGCAACCGGCTAAACCGTTACCGAAATCCCAATTCATGTTGTTACGGTTTTTCCGGTTCGGGAAAACCGTAATCGTCTGTTCGGGCCCGCGCGCCCTCAATCCCACCACTGGCCCGCCCGGCAATGCCCTTCATGGGCCGTGCAGGAACAAAGAGGATCTTGAGGAGTTCATTCGTACCCCTCGCCTAGGCCATTCTTCCGTACCCTAAAGTAACCTGAATGGCCACTCTGGAGTTTACGTAATTGTATAGCACACGTCGTTGAATTGCGATGCGGTGGTTCAATTCGGTCTTTCTTCAAAACGCAATTTTCCTGTCGCAAAATCGTCCTGTCGAACCGACCGCTGAAAACGTCCAGGATGTCCAGAAACGGATTGCCGCCAGCTCCATTGACCTAATATCGCCCTCCAGCAGCTTACACTTCGTACGGTCGAGAACGATAAGAAGATTCGAGGACAGGAAGATTCGAGGACAGGAAGATTCGAGGACAGGAAGATTCGAGGACAGGACGATTGGAGTACAGGACGATTGGGGGACAGGAAGATTGGAGGACAGGACGATTGGAGGACAGGACGATTGGGGGACGGGAAGATTGTCGTAACACTTCGGCCATCTGAAGTCACGTTCTCGGAAGTGGCCCCTTTTTTTTCGAGAGGGGGAGACGGAGGTTATTGGACATGGCAGTAACTGACAAGTCTTGTGCACCCATGAGACAAGCTCATCATGGGAGCCCCCACCGGCGATTCTTGTACTGCATACGGCTAAACGGATACCAAAATGTCAATTTCAGATTTGCAATTTGGTGTCATCTTTTTCCCCGCCGCTGGATCTTCTCCATCGACGGGAATTCTCTTCAAGCCTCGGTATGGCTTCGACTCATCGGGGGGCGCGACGCGGAACATGTTCAACGGGCTGATCGGTGGCATCGGCGAGTGTGACACCTGACACGTAGCGCCGCAAAAAAGCCTGCATGGTTCCGGCTTGTCCGGGTTGTGCTAGCGCCTTGTCACGGCCAAATCGTGCTGGACACGCGATTCCGTTTCCGTCCTCCTTCGGATCACATGGCCGAGGGGGACGCTGTCCGTTGGGCGCAACGGCGAACGATTTGTAGCTGGCGAGGATCCAGCACGCCGGAGAGTCGCGATACCAGCATTTCGTCCGGTTCCCCTTTCAGTTCATTCAGCGCGGCTTCCTGGGAATCGTCTAGCATCCATGAGGCGCCGATGTGATATCCGGCGTTGGCGGCGTGCAGCAGATGATCGAGAATCGTCGAGCGGTCGAGGCGTCGAATCCGTTCGCACTCGTCCATGGCACCCCCGAGGGCAAATACCCGCCATGTCCAATACCAATCCGGCTGAACTGACGGATCGCTGGCTGGGCGATCGGGCTCGGTTTGGAAGCGTTGAGCTGGCGACTGGCCCATGGCCTGGTCCCCGCCGTTCTCGGAGGTCGCGGCCGGTGTCACTTGGGTTGAAAGCGGGGGACTGGCGGCGGGTGGCAGGGGGATGCTTTGGAGGCGGCGTTTCAGGGGGGTGGAAATCGACACGGGGTGTTCGAGTCCAATATGGCCGAGCATGACTTGCCGGCCCCTTGCCGTCAGCTCGACCACCGGCCGCATCCGCTGGTTTTCTTTTTGCTGGATCAATTTGGCTCGGATCAATGCGTCGAGCAGGGTCGCGGCTTCGGTTTGTTTCAACTGGGCCAACAGGCCGAACGTGCTCAGTTCGTGTAATCTTAAACGGCTAACCTGCCGCGAGGTGGAGCCGCACAGCATCTTGGCGACCATGAGTTTCCCGACTTTGCCTTGCACGCGAGCGACACCGCTGAGCGCGATGCGCACGCATTGCAGCAGCTGGTCGTCGTGATCGCAAATTGTCGCGCTATTGGACTCGATCCGCGGTTTGCCGCCGCAATTGTCGCAGGCATGGCAGAGATCGGCGGCGGGGTCGCCGAAGTATTTCAGGATTTCCAGTTGTCGGCAACTGGAGGTGGTCGCATAGTTGATCACCTGCTCGAGCTTTTCAAACTCGTTTGCTTTTCGCCGTTCCAGGGTCTCGAAATCGATGGGGAGGTCATCGAATGGACGATTGCGATTCAGCACGTGGATTGCCCGCCCGCGAAACGGGGGCACGTAGTCGAAGATGTCCAGTTTGCGAAGTTCCCGTAGGGCTCGATTCACCGCGTCCGCCTTCAAATCCGATAGCCGCGCGAGGGTGGCGAGCTGAAAGTAGACGCGACAGCCGCGGCGGTTTCCGACAATCTGTTCGATGGCCTCCAGCACCCGCCGTTGCGCTCGAGCTTCTCGGGACAGAAAGTCCGTCAGTCGGGGGTGGTCGGAGTTGATTCGGACGGAGGCGCGATTCTCCCGAGAACTCAACCGTTCAATGGCACCACACTGTTCCAGCAGTTGTTCGCACGCTCCAATCCCCTCGCCACCGATTTCCAGACTCAGGCGATCTTTCAAGTCTTGCTGTGTGACTTCGATCGGATCCTCGTTCAATTCACACAGGTAACGGTGGACGCGGGCCACCGTTTCGCGTGACGGAAAGGCATTCTCGATGAAGAACTCCTGAATGCGGCGATCGCTGGGGGCATAGAGCAGCAGGCAGCGCGCGGGGAGCTGGTCGCGTCCGGCGCGGCCCGCCTCCTGGTAATAGGCCTCCAAGCTCCCCGGCATGTTGTAGTGGACGACGAAACGAAGATCCGCTTTGTCGATTCCCATGCCGAAGGCGTTCGTGGCCACGATAATCCGCCGGTCCCCCCGCATGAACGCCTCTTGCATCGCGCGCCGATCCTGTTTCGACATCCCAGCATGGTAGGTGCCTGCCGAGCGGTCAATGGATTGCCCCAGCAACTCGCCCAAATCCTCGCAACGCCGCCGCGTGGAAACATAGATGATCCCGGCCCCCGGCGTCTCCCCGAGAAACTCCAGCAAAGCGTCCTCCTTGTTGGCGTTGTTCCAGGCCGAAGTCACCTCGAAATGAAGATTAGGCCGAGCGAAACCGGTGATGAAAACGCGCGGGTGCCGCAATGCCAGTTGCTTGACGATGTCCTCCCGAACGGCGGGTGTCGCGGTCGCTGTCAGGGCGATCGTGGCCGGATTGCCCAGTCGAGCCCGAAATTGCCCCAGGCGGGCGTAGTCGGGGCGGAAGTCGTGCCCCCACTGACTGATGCAGTGCGCTTCGTCGATCGCCAGCATGTGGACCGAGGTCTTCGCGGTCGCCTCCAAAAAGCGAGGGCTGCGGAGACGCTCCGGTGCAATGTACACCAAATCGTATTCCCCCCGCGCCATTTTCTCGAGCCGGTGATGCTGCTCGCCCGCCTCCAACGTACTGTTAATCAAGGTGGCTCGCACACCCGATTCCCGCACCGAATCGACCTGGTCCTTCATCAGGGCGATGAGCGGTGAAACGACTAACGTCACCCCCTCCCGCAACACCGCCGGCAACTGGTAACAGAGACTTTTCCCGCCGCCGGTGGGCATGATACAGAGGCAATCCTGGCCACCGAGGATCGTGGTGATGACCTCTTTCTGGCCCGGGCGGAAAGAATCGAGAGCAAAGGCGGCGAGTTGCTCTTCAATACCGGGTTCCCAATCACAGTCCATTGTATTTCGTCCAGTCAGAATCGACACAAACGTGGTGGAGCATTTCCGGCCGGAATGTCCGAGTCCTCACGCGCTGGGTCCATCAAGGACCTGCGCCAGGCCCCCCCGGAACGGGCCCGCGCGCCATCCGTCATGATCGACCCACCTGCCACCGGGGAAGATTCTTGCAGCCAGCAACAAAACCGAGCATCCAATTCCGATAACTCCCGTGCCAGCACGAAACCGGACTGCTTCTAATGAGGATTGTACCACGGTTCCGCCGATTGGCGTACGTCAAGCTTCCTGGCCTGGCGTTCGTGAATCTGTCGAAACACGGCGAACTTCCCCGTCAACCCCCCGTCGCCTCGGAACGGCTGATACACCGCTCCAACAATCGGCGGACGCGTCACGTGGCTTTGCAAAACCACCTCATAATACCGTTGGACTTTCCGGCTTCCCCCCGACGAAGCTACCGCCGAAACCAAGTTTCGCTCGCGGCTGACCGATAATCGCGTTTGATTTTACAGCAATCAGAATCCCGCGACTAGACAGCGGGGACGGTCCAGCGCCAGGGGCCCGTGAGGCTCACTTGAGATATCGGCGGTTGAAAACCGCCGGATCAAAGGGATCCACCCCCTCGGGTGTGTCCGAAGCCGGGGGGGCGTTGGAAGAGGAGGGCGATTCGACCGATTCCAGATGCTGGACAGGTTGGACCCGGGAGGCGTCGGCGTTCTTGGGAGGAGCGTCGGAGTTCTTGGGAGGATCCGAGTTAGCATTCGTGCCCGAGCTGCCGCGAGCCGAAGGGGACGGGTCGGCGAGGTGGCTGTTGCGTGGCTCCAGCGGTTGCGAGAGGACTTTGTTCGGGGCGTCGAGAACGGCCGGTTCCGGGCGATTGGGAGCCTGCTTGCTGCCATGAACCCAGGCTGCCAAATGCTGTAGTTGGTCCACGTCGCCGTCGCGGAGTGCCGGCTTCGAATGACCGCCGTGTGCCTCCGTGGCCCTCGTCAACAACTCGCTCTGGCCGGGCTGTTCGGCGTCCACGAAGCCCAGTGCCATTTTCAGATTCGTTTGGGTAAAACCGCGTGGCAGTGAATTGCTGTCCGTAGGTAACACCAACCGAAATTTGGAGTCAGCGGCCGGCCCGTGGCAATTGCCAGTCCCGCAATGGTTGATCAATAGCGGCTGAACTCTGTTGGTGAACAGTTCAACCATGCCAGTTGGAAGGCTGCTCGCCACGTCGTCCAATTCCGCCCGCGATGGAACGCGGTGTCCAACCTCGCGGCCCTTGGACGAAGCTGGTCGCCGGCGAGCCGCCAATCGTAAACGCTTCTCGAAATGCTCGTTCGCCGGACCGTTAGGCGACTGCCGCTGGGCAGCCATCAATTGCTCCGCCGCGGCGGCCAGGCAATCATGGCGCAAACACCAATCAGCCAGCTGGAGATGATCGGCCGCCTTGGCATTCTCGGGCAGCTGACTTTGTTTCCACCGGTAGGCTTCCTGCAGCGAATCACATCGCATCTGGACGCGATCGGCCCGAACCGTTACTTCATCGCGGTCGTTCAGGCCGACCACGTAGCGATCCCCCACTCGCAGAATCTTCCCGCGCAACACGGAGCCGGTCCGCAACACCAATACGCCGGCACGCGGTAGCAACCGAGGTTCTTCGGCTTGGTTCGTGCTCGTCACGCCCCACACGATCAAACCGCAGGCGCCGAGGAGTAGAATGCGATAGTTCATGGCGGTGGGATCGTAGGAAAACTGGCTGGAAACCGCAAGACCGGTTCACCGACCGCTCGATCGCTCGACGAGTGGCACGCCGGTCAGAATTGGTTTTGACATCGATCGCCGGTTTCGACTATCGTTCCGGCGTCATGCCACGCGGAACAGACATGGATGTTTGGTTCCCGTATGGTTCCCGTACCCACCATCAGCTCGCGCGAATCCTCGAGCTCGCAAGGATCACGCTGGTTCCCCGCGTCGTTCGCACATGGAGGTGCTGCCGCACATGCCCTCTCTAGTATCCGCCCCCCTGCAATCCGGTTCCCACAAACGCGTGTTGCTCGTCGATCAATCAAACGATTCCCGGGACGTGATCCGTACCGTGCTGGAACGTCGCGGCATGGAAATACTTGAAGCCTCGAGTGCGGGGGCCGGGTTGGAGATGTTGCGTGAACATCGTCCAAATGTTGTCGTGCTTGACGCGGACGCGGAGTCGGCGGACAACCCGCGGCTGCGAACCGCCTACGATCACGAACTGGCGTCCAACCAAGGGGAAATCGTGGTTTTGGGCAACATGGATCGGGATCAAATGGGCTCCGACAAACACCTGGTCCGAAAACCCTATCACTACGGGCCGCTGATTCAGAAGATTGAACGGTTGGTCAGTCAAAGAGAAACGGACCAGCCCGGAGAAAGACATAACAAAGCCAGCTAGTGCTCTGTCACGAAGCAGCCCTAACAAAACCGCTCAGGTTCCCTCTTTCCCAGGGACTTTTGGGCGCGGGGGCGAAGTTTTGTTACGGGCTGTACAATCCGCGTTCGTACCGCTAGCGAGCCAACGTGGTCGGAGCCCTTCGCAGCCCATGGCGTTGGCACGAGGGATTCACTCAGGCCACGCCCCGCCGTGCCGGCTTTGGGGCTGACTTTGATTCACGTAGCGGTTTGGCCGATCGGCGCACGTCAGGCTTTCTAGCGTCACCGTCGTGGAGCGGTCGAAATACGGCAGAATTGCCTGTTAAACGGCGTCAGCTTGGACAGGCTGACGTACAGCGCTGCCCATCGGCTAACGTGTTTGATTCCTCAGTTGGCCCCCGCCGGAGGTGGGCCAGAGCTTCGCGTGGGGCGAATCGCGCCGCGGCGCCGGGTTGCGAGGCCTCGACGAGTCAGGCGATTGAGTGCCCGTGGCGTTCAAGTCGGGGATCGTGAGCGAGATCGCACCACCGCCCTGGGGCGATGAAAACCCCGGAAATTGGGCAAACTGGAGCTGCTGGGGTTTTACAGCCCGTAACAAAACGTCGTTCCCGCTCCCAAGATTTCCTAGGTGAAAGGAAACCTGACTGGTTTTGTTATGGCTTCTTAGCATGTGTCGCGCGTGCTCGCTTCGGAAGCTGAAGACCTCGCCACCCCCGCCGTGACGATCACCAACGGTGTTCCTGATGCGACACTAGGCCCACGGATGAGAAAAAAGAAAAGGAGAGCAGCAGACATTCCGCGTTGTCCCGCTGCTTACCCGTTACGACCTTCAATTTTGTCCGTTGGCCGGTCACCCACGTCGTCCCCTTGGTCCTTTCGCTCTCTTTGGTCCCTGGTTCAAAACGGGCGGGGTACAAGGCGCAACAGAATAGAGCGCACTGACCTGGAGTTTTTCCTCGCCCCACCACGGCCCCGCCTGGTGTCCGAATGGCTCGCTGGACGCGCAATCGACTTTTTCGCCCCCTTCTCGGCGACGCGCCGGCTTTTCGTGCTGCCGCAATTCGGTATACTCGCGGGTTGGGACCGAACGTGCGTGACATGGGGCGTAAAGCGGTCAGCGTGTTAACCCCTTTCCGGTCCGAAGCCAAGAAGCCATAACGAAACGGTTCGGACTCTGTTGCGTCCAAGGCGTTGGAAGCCGAAACCACGTTTTGTTATGGGCTGTAAGAATGTGCGGGGGTTCACCTTGAGGAAGTAAGCCGTTGCCGGTTCGTGAACGGGCCGGTCAGGGGTTTGCCGTGGGCTGATGAAAAACCCGAAAATCGGACAAAACAGAACAAGTGGGTTGTCCCGAGTTTGTCGCGCGTGCTTGATTGAAGAGTGGAAGATTTCGCGACCAGGGCACGACGATGATCGCTGGTGCTTTAGATA
>JBNJEM010000053.1:0-21753 GCA_051745935.1 Planctomycetota bacterium | reverse complement strand
AACACGGCGCACCGGGCTCACGCGTGAAAAAAGCCGCGCGGCATCTTCCGTTTCTTCATCCGTGGGTCCGTACTGCCATCCGTGGGCCTATCATGGCACCTGGAACACCGCCGGTGATCGTCACGGCGTGGGTGGGGAGAGGTCCAGTGCTTGAAACGAGGACGCGCAACAAATGCTGTAAGCCTACTCCCGCTCGTTTACCCAATTTCCGGGGTTTTGGCCAGCCCAGTCCGAGGCTGGGCTGAATTGGCATGCCCGTTGCTCTCTGTTGCCCTGCCAGCGTGAAAGGGTACGAAAACCGGCGAAATCCCGGCGAAATGCCCGGACACTGTTGGGACAACGCCACACGGAAGTCTCGCGAATGCAACATGTCTTTCAGGCGGTCGGATTTGTTCGGGCGGAAAACTGCCCGACGCAGGCCGTCCTCCCGCTTGGTCGGACTCGCGGCGGACAAAGTCATCCGCGATCGGTATATCTCGCTTTTGGCAATGAACGCAAGCTCCCACGTAAGCAAAACACCCCGGGCACGGCTCAATGACCGAGCACCATTTTTGGGACAAGGCGGACGTTATGAACCGCGTGGGGAGAAACTCCAACGCCCCAAATACCCAAGTTCGAGATAAAGCCGCACCAACAAAGCACAACGAACAAAGCACAACGAACAACGAACAACGAACAAAGAACAACGAACAAAGCACAACGAACGGCGCCCCGAAACCACTTGGCTGACACGTTTTGGATCTCCGTGTATTTTGGAAGGATGCGGGGGAGGCCGGTGCGTGGTCCCAAACAGCCGCCAATGATCCCGGGGCGCGTGGGCGTGGAATACCCCGAACGGGTGTTGTCGGACCCCTTGCGTGGCCCGTGGAGGTCCGTGGGGGGAACACAACGCCAGGTCTCCCGCAACGGATACTGGCGAGCCGGCTCGCATTGTTCGACCTGATGGAAACCGATTCAACGGCGATCTCTACATCTACTGACCTATGGTAGGGGGATAGAACACCTGTGAAGAAACAACGAACTCATTCTGGTTCCCGGAGGCGTCGTGTCACTCGAAGCGTTCGAAATTGGCTTGTTCGGGCGGACCAAGGGACGAGGTCCTCACGCGGTGGCACTTTGCTGGGAGTGGAACCGCTAGAGGACCGGTGGCTGCTCTCCGCCAATCCGCTGTCGGACGGAGGTGGGGCGGGTGCCGCGCAAACCGCGGATCCACTCGATTTTGCACAACAAGAATCGTCCGAGTGGGGATCGGCGGTCTTGAGTGACGGGGGAGCGGAAGGGGAGAACACGCCCCAAGCTGACTTGGTCGGGTTTGCCCGGGCCCTGGCGGCTACCGAGGGAGTGAAGCTATTCGGTAGCCCATGGTGTGGTCCCTGCACCGCGCAGAAGGAATTATTCGAAGACGGGGCTCGGTTCTTGCCCTTCATTGAAGTCACGAATCCCGATCGAACCCCCAATGACATCGCCGAAGACGAAGACATTTCTTCCTACCCGACGTGGGAATTCCCCGATGGCAGCCGGGAGGAAGGGATGTTGTCACTGGAAGCGATCTCGTCGCGGGCGGACGTTTCCATTCCGACGTCAACCACTCCATTCGTGGCGCCCATCGAAGACCAGACGGTCCTGGATGGATCTCCCTTGCACGTGGGACTAGACGGATACGATCCCAACGGCGGGCCACTCACGTTCACGGTCACCAGCAGCGACCCCTCGGTGGTGCAGCCGACGGTGTTGAGCGGCAACAGAAGTGCCTCGATCCGGTTCACCGATTGGGGCGAGATGGTTGTCGAACTGTTTGAACAGCGGGTTCCTCGCGCGGCGGGGCGATTCATCGAGCTGGCGGAGTCGGGATTCTATGACGCCGCCAACAACGATCCGGATATGACGGCTCACCGGGTCATCGACAATTTCATGCTTCAGTTCGGTGATCCGACGGGAACCGGCAGTGGTGGTTCAGGCCTGGAAGACTTCGACGATCAATTCCACCCGGATCTTCAGCACAACACCCCGGGCATTTTTTCCTGGGCCAAGGCAGGCGACGACACGAACAACTCCCAGGTTTTTGTCATTGATGTTCCCACTCGATACTTGGACTTCAACCATTCAGTCTTCGGGATGTTGACCGAGGGGGACAAGGTGCGGGATGCAATCACGGAAACGGCCACGGATGAGAATGAGAATGACCGTCCAGTGAATCCGGTTAAGATTGACGCCATCAGCGTTTTTGACGACACCGAGAACGGCGTCGTGATGTTGAAGGCGGTCGAAGGGGCAACGGGTTCGGCGACGATTACGGTGACGGTAACCGACGAAGACGACAACTCGTATGAGGAAACATTTGACGTAACCGTGGAGCCGGACACGTTTAACGGCGGTCCGTACCTGGAAGACATCGCTTCCGTGTCCACCGTGATGGACCATCCGGCCGTCTTCCAATTGTCCTCGATTGATGTTGAAGGAGATCCCGTCACGTATGGGGGCACGAAGGCGGGGTCAGTCGACTACACGATCGACGTGGACAGTCAGACGGGAGAAGTCACGGTGATGCCACCGGATGGGTACGTCGGTGAAATGGATGTGTTGGTATACGTGGGCGCCGCGGACACGGCGGAGCCACCGGACACGGCGGACCCTTATGACACCCAAAGGGTATCCATGACCGTGGCCCCGGCCGCTCCGGAAACAATTGCCCTTTCAGCGTCCAGCGACTCGGGCATCTCTGACGCGGACAACATCACCAACGTGACCGATCTGGAATTCCAGGTGGACGGCGTTCGCGACGGTGCCACGGTCCAACTGTACCATGGCGAGACGGTGGTGGGGGAGGCGACGGCGGAGGGAACAAGCGTCACGATCTCCACGTCCAGTTTGGGGACCGACGGGGATGGAACCTACGAGGTTTCGGCCACGCAGCTCGTTGACGGTCTGGAAAGCGCCGCCTCCCCGACGCTGGAGGTCACACTCGATACGACCCCGCCGGACGAGTTTACCTCGACGCCTCCAGCGGGGGCCGTCGTGGGCAAGCCGTTGAGCTACAACGCCGAGAACTCCGAGGAAGGAGCGTCCGGCGCGCACTATTCGTTGGCCGGCGCCCCGGAGGGCATGTCGGTGGACGCGATCACCGGCCGTGTGGATTGGACCCCCGAGGCGGATGATTTGGGCCCCCATCCGTTTTCCGTGATCATCACCGACGCGGCTGGAAACTCGCGCTCGCAAGACGTTGAAATCGACGTCGATTCTCCGCCGGCGATAACATTTCGCGTCGAGACGACGGATGACGGCGGCACCCCCCTTTCTTCGATTGCGGTGGGCGACGAATTCAACCTGCGTGTCTACGTTGAAGATGTCTCGCCGGATCCTCATGGCGTGTTTTCCGCCTTTATCGACCTGATGTACGACGAGACGTTAGTAGCGGTAGAAGGGGCGCTGGAGTATGGGAGTCACTATCCGAACTCCCCCGACGGCGATCTTGCAACGCCGGGCCTAATCGATGAAGTGGGAGCTCTCGCGGGAATCGATGAACTTGGCGGCGGTGAATTCCTGCTGTTCGGTTTGCCGATGCAAGCCATTCACGCCGGCACGGCGGTCTTTGAAAGCGAGGCGGCCGATGAGCTGCCAGCCCATGAGCTGCTCACCTTTGGTGGAGGTTTCGACATTGAACCGGAACAGGTCACCTACGGTTCCACATCGCTGACAATCAACCCGGCCTTCGGTTCCAACGACGATATATTCAACGTGGACGAAGACAGCGGCGCCACGTCTCTTGATGTGTTGGCCAACGACGAGGCCTTCGAGGGATCCACCGGCGAATTCACCATCGTTGACGTTACCGAGCCGAGCGAGTCTGGCACGGCAACGATCACGTCCGATGACCAGTACATCGAATACGTACCGGCGGATGACTTCTTTGGTGAAGAAACCTTCACCTATACGGTCAGCGATGGGACTGGAACGGACACCGCGCTCGTAACCGTTCAAGTCATGTCGCAAAATGACAACCCCACCGCTCACGATGATGAAGTGGTGGTTATGGAAGACACGGTCGATTTCGTCATCGACGTGCTCGATAACGACTCCATCGCCCCCGATGAGAATGAAACATTGAGCATTATCGGATTCGATTCATTATCGTCCGGCGGTTCGGTGAACATAACCGACGAGGGAGATCGGCTGCTCTACTCTCCGGCTCCAGATTACGCTGGCGTCGAAACGTTCAACTACACGATCGATGACGGAAACGGCGGGACGGACACGGCCACGGTCACGGTGACGATAATGGAGGAAAACGACCCTCCCGAGGCGGTGGATGATTCTTTCGAAGTGGTGGAGGACAGCACGGACAATTCCCTGGACGTGCTAGCCAACGACACGACCGCTGGAGATCCCGACGAGTCACTGACGATCGTCGGCGTCTCGGATCCGGATCAAGGTGGCACGGTCGCGATATCCCAAGACGAACTGACGTTGATTTACACGCCGGAGGCGGATTTCTTCGGAGATGAACAGTTCACTTACGAAATCACCGATGGAAACGGTGGCTTTGCGGAAGCGACGGGCACGGTAACGGTGACCGGCGTCAATGATCCACCCACGGCCCAGGATGACACGTTCACGGTCGTCAAGGGTGAAACCGACATATTATTGTCCGTGCTTGACAATGACAGCTCGGAGCCGGATGGCGTTGAAGAGATTACGGTCAGCGGCGTCGAAGCGATCTCCGGGGACGGATCCGTCACGGTAACCGACGACGGCCAGGGAATCCTCTACTCGCCCGACCCTGGTTTCACCGGGGACGAAACGTTCATCTACACGATCGAGGACCCCGAGGGAGCAACGTCGCAGGCCACCGTCGCCGTGACCGTTTTGGACTACATTCCCAGCACCTTGTCCGGACATGTCTATTTGGACGTCGACAATGACGGCGTGAAGGACGACGCGGAAACGCCACTAGGCGGCGTGATCGTGACCTTGGCGGGAACCGATATGTTCGGCGACCCCGTGGAGCGACAACAGACGACCAACGCGCTCGGTTACTACCAATTCGGGGACCTGGTACCCGGCAGTTATGAAGTCAGTCAAACCCCACCACAATTCCTGATCGATGGAATGGATCGCGCCGGTGCCGGCGGGGCCCTGTTCTCGGAGTCCGGTACCGACACCTTGCCGATCGAATTGGAACAAGATGCGGACGTAACCGGATTCGATTTTGGTGAACGGGGCCTGGAACCGAGCCGGATTACCATCGTCGATCTATTCGCCTCGACCCGGGCAAACGACTCGGTGCTGATGGCCGCCAACTCCAGTGACAATAGCCACTGGTATGCCATCGAACGCGGCTGGCAAGGCACCCAATCGCTGAACGTCGATCTGAATGAGGGCATGAGCAACGCTCGGCTTGACCTTACCACAACGGATGCCCAACAGTCTTCCACCACGGTTGATCTGACGTCTCGCAGCCAGGCACGGCGATTGGCCGGTGACGGGCATGGCCACTTGTGGCGGGTGTCCGCCTCGCGCGACCAGATCTTCGACGGCCAGACCTTCGACGCCGCTGACACCGGCTCTCCGGACACCGCCGAGGGCTGTGAGGAAAATGACCCTGGATGCTCCACCACCAGCACCATCGGCGGCGGCGGCGGCGGCGGCGACGCGGAAGGGGAGGGCGAGGCCCAGACCGTGGCCACCACGGTGGCCGCCGAAGGAGAAGCCCCTTTACCCGCCGACATGCCCGAGCTCAACGCGCGGCCGGTCACTGAACCACCGCCCGGGTTGCCACGCCCGCCTGTCACCGCGCCCCATCCTTCTCCGGAGTCCCAACAAGCGGAAGGAGAGAATGCCGGAGCTCAAGCCCCAGCATCAAGCACACCGGCCAATTCGCACGCGGCCACCGATTTGCTGATGGCGGAACCAAACGAATTGTTTTCGCCGCTCCAGGCCGCGGATCAACTAATCCCGTTCAGCTCTGTTGGCGCCTCCACCTTCGAGGACAACGACAGCTTCGAAACGGCGATCGACCTGCTCATGGGCGAACCCGAAGAGTCTGGTTTGTTGGTGAACTAATGGGACAGCGCCACTTCGAGACTTCCCCCACCGGCCCTGTTCCGGGGGGGCTAGAACTTTCCATTGTAACGGTTTGCGCGCATCGGTCGAACCAAAGTGGCGCTGTCGGACTAAGCATCGGACAATGAATAATTGTCGCATGATCCGGACTGGCGGCCACGAGGCCAATGCCCTTATCGTTGCCCGCGGAGCCCCGCGGGCTCTTCCGAGCGTCTCGGCTTGCCCGAGGGATCGTTCCGTTCCTCGCTCCCGACGGCGGGAAGCGGTGTGTTCAACCGGTTTGCAGCATCGACCGAAGATTCGCGAGCGGGCGCCTCGCCCCCAAACTTCACCGCGCTCGGCTCACCAATCCGTCACTGGCCGTGTCGATCCCTTTGAGCCGCGATCGCAGCGAATCGCGATTGGGCGCGTACTCGAATGCCACCTCACGTTGAATCCGTTCATTGTTAACCAACTCGCAAAGCGAGTCGGTGAAGTCTCGCATGCCCTCTTCGCGACATGAGTGCAGGATAGCCGGAATGTCCTCATCCTCTTCGTGCACGATTTTCTCTTTCACGATGGAATTGTTCAGCAGCACCTCGGTCGCCGGAAATCGGGAGCCCTCTTCAATGCCCGGCAGCAGTCGCTGCACCATGATCGCCTTCAGACTGTTGGCCATCGAGGAGCGAATGAAATCGTGCTCTTCGCGAGGAAAGAACTCCAGAATACGCGAGAATGTCTGTTCCGCGTCACTGCAATGAATCGAGCCCATTACGAGATGCCCCGTTTCCGCTGCTTGTATGGCCGCCATCATGGTCTCCTTGTCACGCATCTCGCCGATCATGATACAGTCAGGATCTTGCCGCACGACGTATCGGAGCGCGGACGGGAAGTCGACCACGTCAATACCAATTTCCCGCTGCGAGATAATGCACTTATCGGGCTGAAAGGCGTACTCGATGGGATCCTCGATCGTGATCACGTGCATCGTGCGATTGGAATTGATAAACCTGAGCATGGCAGCCAACGTCGAACTCTTGCCACTACCCGTCACCCCGCTGACCAGGACCAATCCTTGTTGAGTGGTCATGATCGTCTTTTCGTAAACTGGCGGAAGGTGCAGTTCCTGAAAGTCCGGAATGCGGCTCTGCACGCGCCGCAACGCCACGTGCATCTCGCCCTCGGAGCGAAAGGCATTCACCCGGAAACGGTCACCGTCGGGAGACTTCGCGGAAAAGTCAACGCCACCATACTGATCGTATTGCTCGCGCTTCCCCGAAGGCATCAACTCCGCCATCATCTCTTCAATGTAGGAAGAATTCGGCAACGGGGGTGAATCGATTCGCCGCAAGTGCCCGCCAATGCGAATGGTCGGAGCGTAATCAACTTTCAAATGAAGATCGGACGCCTCGTTGGCGCTCACAAAGGACAGCAGTTTCCGAATCTCTTCTCGTGGTGGAAGCAACTCCTTCATCGCCCGCACCTCCCTTTTGTATTCGTTTGCGTGGCCAGGGCCTATACGTATCGCACAACACGTATCGCACAACACGTATCGCCCAAGGAATGTTTCGCCGCAAGTCCGACCCACGGGCGAAGCGCCCATGTGGGGGGGTCTCTCAAATCGGAAGATTCGTAGCCCTTCACGGGTGCCGCTACACGGCCTGGACACGGCAACCCGCATCGATGCCACCGGCGTGCCCCGCCGTGGTTCACGCTCGCCGCTACAAACCGCTCGGAAACATCCGTTCCTGGCCGTCGGTAGCGTGGAACGTAGCGAACCACCGGGACAAACCCGTGGCGTTTGCACCTTGAAAAGCCTTCCTTCAAGACGCGCAACGGCAGTGCGAACCTCCGCGGATATCAGTCTCTTGCCCGTGAACGGTTACGATGATTCCAACCCACGGCCGCACGACGGCTGAAATTCAGGATAAGAATTCCAAAGGCGAAATGCAAGAAGAATCCGCATTACCAAGCTTGGTCGGCGTTACCGGCGACTGCAACGCAACCGGCTCGCATTACCATTCGCATTGGATGCCAGCATTCACGCCCTGCACGAAATAGCCCGTGTCGCTGTCGGGAAAAGCGGGCCGGGCCACCCCCTCCAACTGGCCCGTTATCTGTGTCGGATTCACGAACCTGTCGATCTGGCTCTCCGGTTGGACCACGTTGTTCCAGTAGATGAAGGAGTAACCGAAGATCAGGTCAATCCAGCCGTTCAAATGATATGTCCCGTTCAAGGCAACTTCCGGTGACACCGCGAAGACATTCCGTTTGAAGACGCCACTGTTGCTTTCCAGGGCTAGTAGCCCCTGATTGGTGACGGCAGGCGCCAAGCCCGGCACGGACGTGATCGTCTCGCCAGCAATCTCGGTCCGCTGATTCATGCTGCCCAACCCCACTTTGGCCAGGAGACTCCAGGTAACCGGCCCGTGGTCGTAGGCCCCCCATAAGCCAATTTCTCCAGCATGGTAGGAGTTTCTAGTGTCAAATGAATCAGACAGCCAGATCTCCGTGCCCTGCTGCTGCGTGCCGCCTGATTCCACGAATCTCTGTTGGCTCATGATTGACAGATCCGTATCAATCCTTGCAAACTGATAGCCTAGGATTAGATCAAGACGACGCCGAGTGCTCTCAAAGACCATCCGCCGGTAGAACACGTCGCCACCACTGACTTGGGACGTATTGCCGATGGAAATAGACCCCGTGGTGGAGCCTGGATACGCCACCTGCAACGCGTCTTCCTCGCCGATGTCGACGTTGAAAAAGGGACGAGCCAGCACGGGGACCACGCTGCTGTCCTGCTCGTAATACGATGTGCTTTCGCCTAACGCAAATAAACGTGTTCCCACGCCGCCAAATTGGCAAGGATCAAACCAGGCCCCCAGCGAGAGCCGTCCTCCCGGGCGAGCGCCCCCCAATTGGGGCTCCCGAGGGTACAGAAGCTCGGTCCCGGACACCCCCAATACGCCGGAACTCGCTGCCCCCCTGCCGCTCGGGCCCGAAGTGACCAGTGGAGGCAGATCCTGGCTCTCGCGCCACCACAACAGAAATTCGAGGGATCCCCAGTAGGTCCAGCCCGCACTCGGGGGGCAAACGCCGCCAACCCCATAGGCTCCCGGCGGCTCGAAGCCCCCATGGGCGGCGCCCGTCGGCAGCGTGTCACACACTTCCGCCTCGGGACGATACTCACGGGGAACAACGATTGCCTCCCCCGGCTGTTGATAGCTGGTGGAGCGAACCAGGGATTCGCCCCGCACGGACGTGCGGAATTGAGCCCCAAAGACGGGGGCAATGAACAGCAATATACTCGACGCGAGCACAAATGACACAAATGTTTTCCGGCACATCCCGGATAAACCGCCGCCTCGGGATGGGGTACGTCCCGTCGCGCCTTGTGTCACGGCTACCCGACCGGGGTACAAGGTTGCCCACGTCGCGGCATGACGTGCTACGTTGCCTGAGAACTTCGACATGTTTCCCAATTCTCGCAGATGAGTGTATCGGTCGCCTTGTCCCCAGCGATCCGCCTGGCGCCACGAACACACTCGCAGGCGGAAGGGACACGCAGTGATGCTTACCATGGTTGTCGGTCGCAACGGTATTGACAATTAAAAGAACCTGTCAACTTCGGAGAACTTTAACGGCTGCGTAACCGGTGCTGTTTCACGCGATCAGTCCCCACACGTCTGAGTGCGCGCTGCCACGGTGCACGGGACGGGCAAGCCGTGTGCTCACCGTTGCCGGACAGACGCCGGATCACCGGAATGCAGCACGAATCCTTGCTTTTGCGACAAAGCTCGTGTTAGAATGGGCAAAATAGTGATGATTGGATCCGAGGAGTTTGGCGCGGAACCGAAGGGCGACCCTGCCACAAGCACGCCCAAACCGCCTCCGAACCGGGGGCACGTCGCTTACGTGTGGAGCAAGTCCCGTCCATCCTGGGAACAACAAGTGGGCGTCGCCTCCCGCATCACGGCATGGCATCGCTGAAGGCGGATCCGAAAGGATCGGTGAGCGTCCATGCCGCGGATCCGAAGCTGGCCCGAAGTCCTACCGTTTCCTTGCTTGAAGGAGAGTCTATTATGTTGCGTTATCATTGGCTGGCCATAGGGCTGTTACTCTCGTTGTTGACCGTGGATACCGTAAGTGCCGGCTTGTTCGGCTTTGCACGTCGCCGACGGGCGTGCCGCAGAGCTCAGTTGAAGGCCGAACTGGTATACGAGCTGGAACACAAGCTGGACAAGGACTTGGCGGAGGAAATGGAGGCCGTAACCCAAAAACTCAAGGCGACTGCCGAAGATCAGGTCAAGCAGCAGGCCGAGAAGCTTGAGAAGGATGTCGAGCAGGCGTTGACTGAATTGCGACAAAAGACTTCGGACCAGGTCGCCGCTGAAGCCAAACGCTTGGAAAAGGAGGTCCAAGAGCACGTGGCGGATTTAGAGAAGCAGGCGCAAGAGCTTGTCGCGGCGGAAGCAGAGAAACTCAAGGAGCAGACGGACGAGGAAATTGCACGACTGACCGAGGAATTCGCCGAAGAATCGCAGGCACTGCGCAGTACGGTGGAGGAGGAAATCGCCAAGGTACCCGCTCAAATCTCACGTGAGGTTGAAAAAGCGGTTGAGGAGGACGAAACGGAGAAGACCGCGTCCGATGCAAGCACTCCGGCAAAGAAAAACAAGCCACCGGCGAAAGACGAAGACGAAGACGAAGACATGGATGCCAAAGCGAAGCAAGCCACGGCGTTACCAAACAAGGAAGTGAAGCTGGTTGAAGCCGGCAACGCCCCGTCCGATGATGCGCCGACCAACTAGCGAGGGAACCGTCTGGCCGATTGGCGTCCGTCAGGTTTTCCAACCTGACAGTCGTGAAGCTGGCGAAACCCGGCCGAATACTCCGCCAACCGGCGTCAGTCTGGAAAGGCTCGGCTCCATGGCTGCCCATCGTGGGGGCGGCCAAAGCAAACAGACGGCCGGCAGTGCCCCCGTGGACCGAGCCCGCGGGGGAGATCACTTTTTGCCGGCATCCCGTTGTCGCCGAAAGAACTCCGTCAAGATTTGTCCACATGATGGCGCCAGGACCCCACCGATGACATTGCACCGGTGATTCAAACGCCCGTCGTCCAGGAGGCTGTAAAGGGAATTCACGGCGCCGGCTTTGGCGTCCGTGGCGCCGTAAACCACCGTGGGAATGCGGGCTTGGAGAATGGCCCCCGCGCACATCGGGCAGGGCTCCAGGGTAACATACAGCGTACACTCGGCGAGCCGCCAGTCCTGCAACGCCTCTGATGCCTGGGTAATCGCAATCATCTCGGCGTGCGCGGTGGGATCATGAAGCTGTTCTCGCTGGTTGTGGGCCGCCCCGATAATCCGCTCTTGATGCACGATGATCACTCCCACCGGCACTTCTTCCTCCGCGAGGGCCGCTTCGGCCTCGCCCAGCGCCGCCCGCATGAACTGCTCATGCATCCCTTCGAACATGGAAGAAGGCGTAGGGGGAGAAATCATAAGGTCACATGGGGCCAGTTTGAATCGATTGAGCAAAAGCCGACAGAAGCACTACCGGGTTGACTTCCGCGGCAGTTTCCGCAATTCGATCTTGCGGATCCCCGCCCGGGTCTGATAACAGGCAAGGCCAAAGGGTTCGTTAAGCGATACTTCCGCGCGTGTGGAAAGCTTACGTCCGGCCGTTTCCAGATCGACCACTTCTTTGTCATCAATCCAGGCTTGAATCCGGTTTTTCCGAACACGAATCCGGACGCGATACCATTTCTTCGACTCGAGCTTGTGGTACGTAGTGGTCTCGTTCTCGGATGCGTCAAACGAATCGACACAGGAAATACCCACGACAGGCCCGGCCCACCCCCCTACCACGAGACTGCAGAACGAATCGTTGACTGGAAACGTCACGGTACTGAAGAAATCGATGCCCTCGATTCGCATGGCTTCCACGCGAACCTCGTAATCGCATGTTGGGATTTTCCCCAGATAGGTGATCCCGGTGAGCGGACTTCCCATTCCCATCTCGATGACGCCGTCCTTCACCACGACTTCACCTTCGCCTCCGAAATCAGTGATTTCCCAATCTTTCAGAGTTTTTCCATCAAACAATGGCTTCCACGCCGATTTGTCTGTTTCCGCGGGCTTCGAATCAGCCGGTTTGTCTTGGGCCTCGGCGGCGGAGGGGCTTCCCAGGCATGCCAACACGACCCCCAGGCCGCAAAGCAGCAGTCTGGAAACCGAGTTGGCGTACACAATTGTCGGAAACACGGTCGATGATTCAAAAGCATCCGGGCACTCCACCGCCGTTACGGCAGGACGCGATACCATGGGTCAGTTACTCCCAATTTTTACAGCCGGTAACAAAACGGGCCTTCCGCTCCCCAACGTCTTTGGGGGAGAAGAAACCCCCGCAGTTTTGTCATGCCAGTCGTAACTTTTTAGCGAATTGAAGTAAGGCTTTCTGGGGCGATCAGAGTTTGAAGACGCCCTTGGATAGCGTGCAGGCCGCCGTCCGCCATCATGATGTTTGCCGGTCCAACGCGTGGGCGAGCGGACTCTGGCCTTGCGGTTTGGCGGGGTACGTCATAAGGGATTTATGATCACGAAGCTACGATTCTATACCGGTCGCGGATGACTTTCTCCGCCGCGAGTCCGACCAACGGGAGGACGGCTTGCGTCGGACAGCTTTCCATCCGGAAAAATCCAACCGCCTGAAATATACTTCAGACGGCTAAATTGTTACTGCCTTTCAGGTTCTTGTACTATTGTATATGATCTTTCGAGTTTCGAGTGTCAAGAGGTCCCGTGCCATGATGCCATTACGCGTTCTAACCTGGCCCCGCTTCGCAACGCTGTTGCTCGCCGCCTACTGGATCATGTTGGCCATGGCCACGCATGTCCCGACGCTCCCCACCGGCTCCGTGCGTTACAACGACAAAATCGCTCACTGCGCGGCCTACTCGGTCCTGGCTTTCCTGATCGCCTGGGCCTGGAGAACCCGTTGGCGGTTCTTTCCCCAAGGCGTGCTGGTGACTTTCGGGGTGGCTTCACTCTATGGCGCGATCGATGAACTCTCCCAGACACTCGTGCCGGGGCGCTTCGGCGACTATTACGACTGGTTGGCCAATGTCGTCGGCGCGACGATGGGAATTCTGCTGTTCTGGGCAATAGAGGCCCTGTGGCGTTTGGCCCGGCGACCGGGGGCTTGAAACGCGACGTTTGGGAGTGGCTCGGGATTCCGTCCCGAGTGGGATACATCCTGATTTCCCGCAGTTCCCCAGCCCGTTCCCGAGCACCAACCATGTTTTCAGGGTCTTCTACCCCGCTGTTCCATTGCCGGGCCTGTCGGGCCGCGGGTACACGGATTGTGACGAGTGGTTGCTGCTGCCAGCTCGCCAGCGGAGGCCTTCGTACCAGGTCGCGGCACTAACCCACCGAGCGGTGCTAATTGATTGGACAGCGCCACTTTCCGGCGCAACTGCCGGACCCCAACGGCCTTGCGCCGTTGGTGAACCAGATGGCGGGCTAGGCTGGATGGGGTCCATGTCGCCGTATGTCTTGACCAGCAAAGCGATTCGGCCCACGGACGAGGGCTCGAGTGGCGCTGTCGAATTGATTATCCGTCGTGGTTTGATTGGTAGTTCGGCGTGGGAGGCCGGTATTGGCGAATATCGACCGTGCGAAACCACTGCACGGTGGTCTCCAGCCCTTGCGCCAAGGCCGTCGCCGGATTCCATTCGATGACTCGTTGCGCCAATGACGTATCGGGACGGCGGCGGACCGGATCATCGGTGGGCAGTGGGGCATGGACGATTCGGGAACGACTGCCGGTCAGGTTGATGACCATTTCAGCGAGCTGCTTAATGGTAAACTCAACGGGGTTCCCCAGGTTGACGGGGCCGATGGTCTCGGTTTGATTCATCATCCGGATCATGCCTTCCACCAAATCATCTCGGTAGCAGAAGGAACGCGTTTGTGCCCCGTCCCCGAAAACCGTGATATCCTCGCCCGCCAACGCTTGACGAATGAAGTTGGAGACCACACGGCCATCAAACGGGTGCATCCGTGGCCCGTACGTATTGAAAATCCGCACAATCCGGACGTCAACGCCGTTCATTCGATGGTAATCCATGAACAACGTTTCAGCAGCGCGTTTGCCTTCGTCGTAACAGGCGCGGGGACCGATTGGATTCACATTACCGCGATAATCTTCTCGCTGAGGATGTACTTCCGGATCGCCATACACCTCGCTGGTCGAGGCCTGCAGGACTCGCGCACGACACCGCTTGGCCATTCCCAGCACGTTGGTCGCGCCGAGCACCGAAGTTTTCACGGTCTTGATCGGATTGTACTGATAATGTCCGGGTGCCGCCGGGCAGGCCAGATTGTAGATCTGATCGACTTCCAACCAAATCGGCATGGTAATATCATGCCGGACCAGCTCAAAGTTGGGTTTCCCCAACAGATGGGCCACATTGCTTTTCTGGCTCGTGAAAAAGTTGTCCAGACAAATGACGTCGTGTCCCGCTTCCACGACCCGCTCACACAGGTGGGAGCCCAGAAACCCGGCGCCTCCCGTGACCAAAATGCGTTGTATTCTTGACACGATCCCATCCCACCATGAATAGTTCAATCGATATGATGCGCGCGATATGATGCGCGGGGTCCATCCACCGACCCCATACGTTCCGCATGCCACCCGCGCGCCCACGGGTCCGAAAAGTAGACCCGCGCAGACCGATCATACCACAAGATCGCCTGCGGTAGTGAAAACAAACTCCACGCCGCACCATCGCGCCGCGCAGGTGCTAGCGTGCCGGCAACAGCATGAATTGACGTGGACACATGGAGCACACATCGGCTATGCTTCCTCCCCGCGACCAATTCGTGGGGGATATTTCAGGCGGTCGGACGTGTCCGGATGGAAAGCTGCCCGACGCAAACCGTCCTCCCGTTGGTCGGACTCGCGGCACACACAGTCATCCGCGACCGGTATATATTTCAGGCGGTCGGACGTGTCCGGATGGAAAGCTGCCCGACGCAAACCGTCCTCCCGTTGGTCGGACTCGCGGCACACACAGTCATCCGCGACCGGTATAACTTGTGACTCTCGTTTTCTTGGCAAGGAAGTTGGCCATGCGCATTGCGACGTTAGCCAGTTCGTTTCTGACGACCGTTCTGATTCTAGGGTGGTTCGGTGCGACTCCGGGCGTGGCGCGGGAGTTTCGCATCGAAACAGACGTTTTCGTGGGCAAAGGGAAGGAACCGGTCAGCGAAACATTGACGATTTTCAGCGACGGGGTCGTTTATGACTTTTTGTTGACTGGCGTGGAGGAAATCACCTTATTTGATCGGGACCGGAATCGTCTGGTCTTGATCGACACTCAGCGGAAAGTCAAAACAGTCCTGACCATGGATGATATTGTTACGTTCGTGGCGAAGATGAAAGCTCAACTTGCGGACAAGCAAGAGGGGTTTCTGGTCAGTGGATCGGGCGATGCCGTGATCGAGGACGATGGTTGGCTCAAACTGGCCAACGGACGGGTTGCCTATCGCGCGAAGTGTGTCAAGCCGAAGGAGAAAGCCACGGCTTTGGAGTACCAGGAATTCGCCGACTGGTATGCACGCTTGAATGCGATGCGTGGAAATCTGCCTCCCTTCCTGCGCATCCATCTCAACTCGGAGATCGCCAAACGGGGCCTGATTCCGAAAACGATCGAACGGACGATTCACGCCCAGGGTGCTTTAAGCAACAAGAAGCAGGTGGTGCGGAGCCGGCACTTGGCGAACTGGCGTCTTTCGAAGACGGACCGAAAACGGATTGATCGAGCGGGAACCTACTTGACAACGTTTCCGAGCGTACCTTTCCGGGAGTACATTAGGCTTCCCGTCGCCGCGGGGAACAACGCCGCAAATCGCAATTGACGACTCACCAGCGGCGGTGTCCACCCAGTTTGCCATCAAATCGTAACCGTTCACGGGCAAAAGACTGATATCCGCGGACGTTCGCACGTCCGTTGCACCCATTGAGGAAAGGCTTTTCGAGATGCAAATGCCACGGGCTTGTCCCGTGGTCCGTTACGTTCCACGCTACTGACGGTAGGAGTGGTGTGTCTGGACGGTGTGTAGCGGCGAGCGTGAACCACCACGGGACAAGCCCGTGGCATCCATGCGGGCCTTGCGTGTCCAGGCCGCGTGGCGGCGCCCGTGAACGGCTACACCAAACCCTTGCAGCCAGATGCCCCAGTCCATCTGGACGCCGGAGTCGTGCCAAAAGCAGTATTCTGGCATTCCAGACGAACATCACCGTCCCTGTATACCGGCCGCGGATGACTTTATCCGCCGCGAGTCCGACCAACGGGAGTTCGGCTTGCGTCGGGCAGCTTTCCACCCGGAAAAATCCAACCGCCTGAAATATAAAGCCAGGCAAACCAACACTGGCACAGCGTTAATCGCCAGTCGTGGCGCTAGCCACCCGACATGGCGGGAAACATTTCTCGCACCATGGTGATGGCGGCGGGGCCGACCAGCACGACGAAGATTCCCGGGAAGATAAAGATAACCAACGGGAAGATCAACTTGACGGCGGTCTTGGCCGCCTTTTCTTCCGCGATCTGTTGGCGGCGGGTCCGCATTGAATCGCTTTGCACGCGCAGGGCTTGCGCGATGCTTGACCCAAACTTGTCTGCTTGGATCAGAATGGAGGCGAGGGAGCGGAGGTCGTCAACGCCACTTCGTTTTCCCAGTTCCTTGAGCACGTCGGCCCGGCTGCGCCCCATCTGCAACTGCAGGTTGCAAAGTCCAAACTCTTCGGCGATGGTGGGAAACGACTTCTCCATTTCCTCGGACACGCGCCGCATGGCCTGGTCCAGTGCCAGACCGGCTTCAACACAGACGACCATCAGGTCGAGCGCATCGGGCAATCCGAGGAAGATGTTTTCCGTGCGACGTTTGGTCAACCACATCAAAACGAAGTCAGGCAAATAAAACAGGGCGGCGGCGATACCGATGCATGTGTACAAGTTCTTTTGTTGGAACAAGGCGGTATCATTCAGCTGGGAGGTCAACCATGCAGTCCCACCGCCCAGAAACAATCCCAACACGAGCAACGCGAATTTCAAACTGAGGAAGATCGGTGGGGCGGCCTCGCTGCGAAAACCGGCGTGTGTCAGTCTCTGTTTCAGCTTGCCGGCCTCGTTCTCGTTTTTCGGTTGCAGTGGTCTGGACAGAGCGGGGGACGCCTTTTCAAACGCCTGCGTCAATCCCGTCGCCGATAGCCCCCCGGTTCCCGCTCCAGTCGCTTTGCGCTTGCGCAGATTGGGATCCTTGAATTCATCCAATCGTTGTTCGGTATTGGAAGTCCGCGAGGTGAACATGTCTATCAGCAGCCAGGCCGCGGCCCCGAACAGGATGAAGGCCAGAGCCGGCAACGCCAACGGTGACATGGAAAATGCAAGTATGATTGCGGACATGGTTACGTTCAGCTCCGTGCGTTGGTACTTCCGCGCCGTGTAAGGATCGCGAATGAAAGGGACTTGAACCTTATACCTTGATCGCAATGATTTTTTTTATGACCAAAGCCCCGACGATCTGCATCACCACCGCCCCAGCCAGCATCTTGTGTCCCAGCGGGTCCAAGAATAACGTGTTACAGTAGCCGGGGTTCAAAAAGTACATGACCACGAACAGGGCGGGCGGCATGGCCAAAAGGACAATTCCCGACAAGCGGCCTTCGCCGGTGAGGGCTTGAATTTGGCCCCAAATCCGGAACCGTTCGCGAATAAGCGTGCCGATCTTGTCCAGAATTTCCGCCAAGTCGCCGCCGGTTTGACGCTGCAGGATCACGGCGGTCACGAAGAAACGCAGGTCGAGATTCGGCACCCGGTCACTCATGTCTTCCAGGGTTTGTTCCAAAGGCAAGCCAAGGTTCTGGGATTCGTAACACCGTTGAAATTCCTTCCGAATCGGATCCGCCATTTCGTCCGCGACCAAATGAATGCCGCTCGCCAGGCTATGACCGGCGCGCAACGCCCGGCTGATCAGCTCCAGCGCCTCCGGCAACTGGCTACCGAACTTCCTGAGTCGTGATCGCTTTTTCCAGAACAGCCAACAGAGGGGGGGAAGAGCCAGGAGGGGCGCGGCGATCACTGCCCAAAAACTGGCGACCTGAGGCAAGACAATGCAAATGGCCGCCCCGAAACTTGCCAAACCGACTAACATCAGGATGAATTTCGAAGGATCCATCGCCACGTCCGCCTGCTCCAGAAGCTTCCGCGAATTGCCGACACGTGACAGGATCTCTTCCAACCGCCCTTTTGTTTCATCGAGGGGCGCGCTGAGCAGGTTTGGTTCATTGACGCTCGCCGCGCCCCTTCGGGGCACGCCCTTGTTGCTCGCGAACACGTCCAAGCGGTCCTCGATATCACGGGACGCGTCGCCGCGAAACAGCAAGGCGACCCCACCCACCAAGGCGGCGACACCGATAAACGAAGTGACCATTACGATGATTGTCAACATGATCGTCCCATCCAATCGATCGTTCCAAACATGCCCACGGAGCAAGCCGCGCCTGTTCCGCCTCGGATTCGCTGCGTGCACACTCTAATCGGTCATCATTACGCGTTGACGAAACGCACTAGCGGGCAGTCGCACCCCGGCCGCTTCCAGCCGGTCCATGAAAGAAGGGCGAATGCCGCTGGACTCGAATTGGCCCCGGGCCACTCCCGATTCATCGATTCCCAGCTGCTTGTACTTGTAAATATCCTGCATGACAACCGTCTCTTGCTCCATGCCAACCACTTCCGTGATGTACGTCACGCGCCGCGATCCTCCTTGCAGCCGGCTGGCCTGCACGATCAGGTTAACCGCGCTGGCAACCTGTTGCCGCATGGCCTTGATGGGCATCTCGAACCCCGACATCATGATCATGGTTTCCAAACGAGCCACTGCATCACGGGGCGTATTGGCGTGAATCGTGGTCAGCGAGCCGTCGTGGCCGGTGTTCATCGCCTGCAACATGTCAAGCGTCTCGCCGCCACGGCATTCACCGATAATGATGCGTTCGGGCCGCATGCGCAGTGCGTTGCGCACCAGGTCCGTGGCCGTAATCCCCCCCTTCCCCTCGATGTTGGGAGGGCGGGTCTCCAGACGCACGACGTGTTCCTGCTGCAGCTGCAACTCCGCCGCGTCCTCGATCGTCACGATACGGTCCGCGTTGGAAATGAAGCTGGAAAGCGTATTCAGTAGCGTGGTCTTACCCGAGCCGGTCCCGCCCGAAATAATCACGTTCAGCCGCGCCTTGATGGCTCCCTCAAGCAACATCACCATTTCAGGGGTGAATGCCTTGTAGTTGAGCAAGTCTTCCAGTTTCAGCGGATTGGATCCAAAACGCCGGATGGAAACGGCGGCCCCGTCCAGCGCCAAGGGAGGGATAATGGCGTTGAAACGCGAACCGTCTTCGAGACGAGCGTCCACCATGGGGCAAACCTCGTCCACTCGTCTCCCCACATTGGATACGATCCGGTCGATGATCTGCAGCAAGTGCGCGTTGTCCCTGAACTCAACATTCGTCCGTTCCATCTTGCCGTGGCGTTCGACATAAATGCTCTTGGGACCATTGATCAGAATGTCGCTAACGGCATGATCCTTGAGCAAAAATTCAAGGGGACCGAGCCCAAACGTCTCATCCAACACCTCCTCGATCAGTCGTTCCCGCTCGTTCCGGTTCAGGAACGTTTCTTCCGTGTCGCAAAGGTGCTCCACCACCATGCGGATCTCGCGGCGCAGGACCGACCCTTCCAACTCGCTGACCTTTGTCAAATCGAGTTTGTCGACCAGCTTGCTGTGAATATGCCGCTTCAGCTTGTCGAACTCGCCGCTCCGAGTCGATTCCGACGACGATCGTGTACTAGGAGTTTGACTTGGCATCCTGGCTTTCGTCTGTGTAAATGTGCCGCGGGAAAGGGGGAGGGCCGCCTCTCTGGATCCGATCGGCCCTAAAGACAATCGATGACAACTGAGTGGTCAGCGCCATTCCATACCCATGGAGGTCCAACATCAGTGAAAGCATACCTCACCATAAGAAACCCCCGGGCTGTTTATGTCGCCCCGACTCGCATCCTTTCCATCCACGGAGCCGCACAGCCGATTTCATTGTCCCAGCCGTCATAATCCAACCGCCCCGCCGCGAGCGATCAGGCCACGCAAAACGGGAAGAAAGCCTGTCCGCCGGGAACGGATGGGACCGTGGGACGGCCGCGATTCACGATGAGACCCCAGGGTAAACTCCAGCATTGCATGAATCAGAGAATGCAATTCTCCCGAGTGTCGCACTTCATGGCGTCACACGCCCTTCGACGGGCAACATTGAACGGGCTCTTCCGCCCCTGTGTCATGCAACGGCAGGGTCTGCTTCAACCACCGAGGACACAGGCTTGAGAGAGAGCATGGTTCACCCGTGTTGATCAGTGTTCCGCCTAACTTCATCATTCGACATTCCTTGCTCGATATTCGATATTCCCTCCGTGCTCTCCGTGGTTCCCAAAATGTCCGTCAACGTTGAGGGCTTAACCCATAACAAAACCATGCCGATTTCCCGTAATCCAAGGGGCTTTGGAAGCCAGAGCTCGGTTTTGTCGCCGGCTGTAAAATGCGACCGTCCTTTTAGTTCGACAGCGCCACTTGAGCCCTCGTCCGTGGGCCGAATCGCTTTGCTGGTCAAGACATACGGCGAAATGGACCCCATCCAGCTTGCCTGGATGGTGAATCAGATGGAGAGCGATAAGCCTGACACTGCCGCTCCCTCGGCCTTCCCGCTCGCGGGAAGGTTGTTTCTGGGGACGGTCGCCTAGCCCTCCATCTGGTTCACGGGCGGCGCAAGGCCGTTGGGGTCCGGCAGTTGCGCCGGAAAGTGGCGCTGTCCTTTTAGGGACGCAACGGCGAGTGGGCAATGAGCGCACGGGGGACGCGAACGGCGGCTGGAAAGGGAATTGAATATTGAATATCGAGCAAGGCATCATGAATGAGGAAGGAACCCCCCAACGTTGCCAATAATTGAACGATCACGGAGCAGTTTGGACTGATCCGAGGCGTGCCAGCAGGCGATGATTGGCCTGTTGTTCAAACTTGAATTCAAGAATCTCGAAAGGGGGCGATCTGGATTTGTCGGGCTATCAGCGTTTATTAGCGTTCATCAGCGGTTAAGCGGTTCTGACTGCTTGAGCGGCCCTACTATCCCCGCGCTGGTTCCCCGCGGCGGTCAAGGTGCGTGGTCCCGTGCACGTCCGTCGATCGAAAGCCGTCCACGTTGGTGCGCGCCCACGCTCGTGGTCCGGGACGGCGTGGTCTCGTGGGAGCCAAAGACTCACGGGCTACAGCCAGACCGCGCCCAGCCACGAAGACCGTCTGATTCCGTATCCAAGAGAGACGGTTGAATTCCCGCGGATTCTCCGTCAAAATTCGTATCAGTTGTCAATAAACAATTGCAGTCCGCCCCGTCGTCTGCGAGAATTAGGGCTGTCTCGGATCCCGCCCCCAACCGACCCCGTAGGTATCCCGGTCGCGGATGACTTTCTCCGCCGCAAGTCCGACCAACGGGAGGACGGCTTGCGTCGGGCAGCGTTCCACCCGCAAGAATCCAACCGCCTGAATTATGCGGGGCGCGGATGACTTTCTCCGCCGCGAGTCCGACCAACGGGAGGACGGCTTGCGTCGGGCA
>JBNJEM010000052.1:0-21785 GCA_051745935.1 Planctomycetota bacterium | reverse complement strand
ATGTCTTTTTGCGGTTGTTTGAAGATCTCACATTTCGTGAGATCCGCGGACACCAGATCAAGTACGATTTCGTACTTGAAAAGACGGGCCTGGAGACCCATCCTACATATACTGTTTGCAACGTTAGGGTATATTCTACTTCAGATGGATGAATAAGCCCATCAGGGGGCTACCGATCCGCAACCCCACTTGCCCGTGCATCTTGCATCTGGAACTCCCTCCGCTGGGCTACTGAAAGGGCCCATACCCCTCCCCAAAAAGATTTATCTCCGTGAGTCCGACCAGCGGCGGGCGCGACCCTTTGCCTGTCGCCGTGTGATAGCCACAAATCGTTTGTCGTGTTGGCGTTGTGGTAACGGGCGTGAAACGGAGTGACTTGCCTTCGAGGCCGAAGGCACCCACGTAAGCTTCCCCCTATTTGGATCGGATCCCGCGCTGTTCTCTTTCCTCCGCCCTAATCCGTGCTATTCGTGCCATCCGTGGTTGCTGTTCCCGCCATGTCTTTCTCCGCCCCCATCGATCCATTGTCTACAGAGCAATAGGTGAGCAAGACATTTCACCACGGATCTCGCGGATGACACGGATCCGATGCGATCGCATTAGCGGATACACCGAACAATCCGATGGTGGCCAAGAGCCTGGGATCCGGAGGTCTGATGCGAGGCCCGGTATCACGTTTTGCCATCAGGCCCCGACGGCAGCACCAAGGTGCGCGGGCCATTTGGGGCCGAAAGACTCTAACCGGCGGCGGCACAACCATTTCCGCAACGGAACGTCCCGTTCCTTCACCATACCGAAATGATACGCACTTCCAAAGAGCGGTCCTGGCGAAAAAGTGCGAGCTCTTTTGGAATACGGGTCGAAAAACGTAGCGGGAAGACATACAATGGTTGCCGCGAAAGGAGTGCGTGGCTTTGGTCGTCCCGGTGGTGAGGTCGATTGCGTGCCTCATGGGGCTGCAGTGGTAAAGCGGTTCGTGAGAACACGCGCGATCGCGCCGGCGAGCACGTCGTTTTGCTGCCAGCAATCATGATGCTCTGTTTCGAACACGTCGTGGCTTTTCGTTGTTCCTGGAGAATCAAGATATGCAGACCTCGATAGACATACCCCAAGCGTTCTCGGTCAGAGTCGAAAACGAGTTCTATCCCATTCGGCACTTACTGTCCCGTTTGAATCCCAAGCTCATTGTTACCCGGATCGCCACGGGCCGACACGTCAATGGCGGCCCGACGGTTCTGTGGGGGCTGGTTCACTTGCAGGGCAAACGGCCCTCTCAAAAAGAAGTGGAAAACGCGCTGGAAGCGGCCGGTTTTGATCTCGCCAACAACGTCGCCGTGCACGCCTCGTGCCTGTGGGGAGCCGAGTCCTAAAAAACTTAAACTGTAAGCTTCATGTCTCGACTAGCTGGTAAAGCCCGGGTTTCGGGGCCTTCGCGGCCGGGACGGCACCCGTCACGGGTTCCAATTCGATCCACGTCGACACGACCTGAAACCAGGGCTTTTCCAGCGTCTGGGCCATTCGAAGGACGTGAAACGTTTACACTTTGAGTAAAAATAGGCCGCGCGGGCAATTCCAATGCGCCTTGTCGGCATGAAGCGATCGGCATGAAGAGAGAGGATACCGGGGCCGGGCGAAAGTGACACAACCAACGAGCGAAGGTAAGAACGGGTATCGGCGCGAGCATGATCTACTGGGAGAATGTTCCCTCCCGGCCGGGGTATTACATGGCATTCACACGGAGCGGGCACTCGCCAACTTTCCGCTCGCCCGGCGACCTGTCCGGAGCGAGCTGGTACATGCGTACGGCGCCGTGAAGCTGGCCGCCGCCCGCGCGAATTTCGAACTCGGCTTTCTACACCAGGAATGTTTCGATGCCCTCTCGGCCGCCTGCCAGGACATGATCGATGGCGAACTGGACGAGCATATGGTGGTTGACGCGTTGCAGGGCGGGGCGGGTACCTCGACCAACATGAACGTCAACGAAGTGCTGGCCAATCGGGCACTCCAGCGGCTCGGCCTCCCGTTGGGGGACTATTCGACAATCAGCCCTTACGACGACGTTAATCGCCATCAATCCACGAATGACACGTTTCCTTCGGCGCTCAAGGTAGCGGCGATCGGCGGCCTGCGAGGGCTGGAACGAAGTCTCATCGGTCTGTTTGAGGCGTTTCAAGCCAAGGAACGCGAGTTCGCCGATGTGGTGAAGATTGGCCGCACCCAGCTGCAGGACGCGGTACTGATCACCATGGGGCGGGAAATGTCCAGCTATGCCGAAGCGTTGTCACGCGATCGCTGGCGGGTATACAAATGCGAGGAGCGATTGCGCGTGGTTAACCTCGGTGGCACCGCCATCGGCACCAGCATTGGGGCGCCCCGGCGTTATATCTTCCGCGTCGTCGAACACCTGAAGGACATCACCGGTTTCGGGCTTGCCCGAGCGGAGAATCTGGTTGAAGCCACGCAAAACGCCGATGTGTTCGTGGAGGTAAGCGGGATCCTCCGCACCCTGGCCTCGAACCTGTACAAGATCGCCACCGATTTGCGGCTGCTCGGTTCCGGGCCAAACGCGGGCATCGGCGAACTGAGACTCCCGCCCCGGCAGGCCGGTTCGTCAATCATGCCGGGAAAAGTGAATCCGGTCATCCCCGAGGCCGTATCCCAGGCGGCCATTGCCGTCATGGGCCACGATCAGATGATCACTCAAGCCGCCAGCGCCGGAAACCTTGAGCTTAATCAATTCATGCCGCTTATCGCCGATAGCCTGATGACCTCGATAGACCTGCTCGATTCCGCGTGCGATCTGTTTGCCCGACACTGCGTGAGCGGCCTGGAAGCCGACCGGCAACGGTGTGCCTTGCACCAGAACAACAGCACGTCGGCCGTCACGGCCCTGGTCGACCGGATCGGCTATGCCGCTGCCGAAAGCGTTGCGCAGGCGGCGGTTTCCGAAGGGAAGACGGTGCGTGAACTGGTCATCGAACGCGGCCTGCTCACGGCCGAGGAGTTCGATCGCGAGATTAGCCCCGAGGCGGTGAACCGGCTTGGTTCGCCGGACCCCCAGCCCTGAGATGAGGAAAAGTCACGAAATACCTCGTTGTCTTGGCTGGCCCGAATTCCGGGGTTTGTCATCGGCCCAAGCCAGGCCCCGCTGGACGCAGTGGCGCGCCGTTTTGTACAGCGGACGTTGTGTACAGAGGATATTTTGTACAGAGGACAGTTTTGATGCGACGAGCGGCTAAGAGCTTTCGGCTTCACATCGGCTTGTTCGGGCGACGAAACGTCGGTAAGTCCTCGCTGTTGAATGCACTGACCCGACAGCGGGCGGCCATCGTGTCCAATGTGGCGGGTACGACGACGGATCCGGTGGAAAAGCCGATGGAACTGTTGCCGATCGGGCCGGTGTTGTTCATCGACACGGCGGGGATCGACGACGAAGGCGACTTGGGCACCCTGCGCGTGCGGCGGACCAACCAGGTGCTCGATCGAACCGATGTGGGCGTGATCGTAACCGAGGCGGAGCGATTCGATCAGTACGAGTTGCGGTTAATCGAAGAACTCAAAACGCGCGGCGTGCCCCGGATCGTGGTGTTCAATAAATGCGATCTTCAGCGGCCGACGCCGGAGTGTGTTGCCGAGATCACGCGGAGCGGCGCGTCCGTGGTGGAGACGGCCGCCACGGCCGGGCAGGGCGTGCTCGATCTGCGAGATGCTTTTGTTCGTGTTGTTCCCGAAGAATTCCTCAGCCCACCACCGATCGTGGCTGATCTGGTGCCCGCCGGGGAGTTGGCCGTGTTGGTGGTCCCGATCGATCTCGAAGCGCCCAAGGGCCGTCTGATTCAACCCCAAGTGCAAACGATTCGCGAGCTACTCGACGCCGATGCGTATTGCATGATGGTGAAGGAGCGCGAACTTCGCGACGCACTGGAGCGTCTCCGGCGTCCACCGGCGTTGGTGGTGACGGATTCGCAGGCCTTCCTCAAGGTGGCCGGCGATACGCCGCGCGACGTGAAGATGACTTCGTTCTCGATTCTCTTCGCGCGCCAGAAAGGCGATCTGAGCGAATTCGTTCGCGGCGCGCTGGCCATTGACCAGTTGAAGCCCGGCAGCCGCGTGTTGATCGCCGAGGCCTGCTCCCATCATCCCATCGGCGATGATATCGGACGGGTGAAGATTCCACGCTGGCTGCGGCAATACGTCGGCGGCCAACTGGAAATCGAAACCACCCAAGGACATGATTTTCCGGAAAACCTGAACGAATTCGACTTGCTGGTTCATTGCGGCGCGTGCATGTGGAATCGGCGCGAGGTGCTCTCGCGCATCCTGCGCTGCCGGCAAGCGGGCGTGCCGATGTGCAACTACGGCATGACGATCGCCTACACACTTGGAATCTTCGACCGAGCGCTCGAGCCCTTTCCGGACGCCATGGAACTCTATCACCAACTGACCACCAGGGGCGATGAAAGCCTCTAGGAAGGCGTTCACGGCTGCCGCTACACGGCCTGGACCCTGGAACACCGGACCCCGCCTGGATGCCACGGGCTTGTCCCGTGGTGGCTCACGCTCGCCGCTACAAACCGTCAGACACACCACTCCCGGCCGCCGATAGCGGGGAACGTAACGGACCACAAGCCTGTGGCATTTGCACCTTGAAAGGCCTTCCTTCAGGTCGCTAAAGAGTTACAAGGACTGAGGGGACCAAAAGGGAGCGGGCGGGGACGGCTCGATTGCGATAAGACGCGCGAAGCCTGTTGCACATCCAAGCGTGTTTTTTATACGGGGTACGATAGGTTTCCGAGCCCATTGAGGAACCACCCTTGACGGACTCCGACGACCATCATACAACCCGGGATCGAGGATTTCAGAGGTCCGAATTCTCGTCGTCCGAAGCCGGGTATGCCACGGCTGCTACCGGGACACTTCGAACCAGATGTCGGTTTCAATGTCCTTGCTGAACGGGACCAGGATCCCTTCGCCGTGCCTCCAATCCGGTGGTTGAGTGTAGGTGGCGGTGGAGACGCGCGAGGAGCAGCGGCGGCCATCGGCTAATTCCAGTTCGATCCAGAACCGGCGCACCTTGAAACAATCCTCTTCGGGATTGTCAAGCACGAAGTGGTTTCGGGCGCCCAGGGAGGCGATGGCCTTTTCACTCAGTGGCACGCCGGCATTTTTTGCCCATTGTCCCTCGACTTCATTGCCATTTGCTGGCGCCATCTGGCCGAGTTTGACGCCATTGAGCCGTGCAAAGCTGTTGTAGGGATCTTGGTTGCCTGAAAGTCCTTGGCCGTCGTAGCGTAGCCAGCCCCGCTTCGCCTGCCGGAGCTCTTTAACCGTCAAGTCTTTGACCGGAAAGGGGCCCGGCTCGTGACGACACGTCGCGGTTTCGGGATCCAACCGCCGAGTTAGAAACGGTTCCCGTGCCTCGATCCGCATATCGGCCCAGCAGGCCCAGTCGCCTGAAGAATTATCCTCGGGCCCAACGTCGGCGATTATTTTGATGCGAATAGTCTGGCCGGCAAACTGTGACAGATCTCCCTCAATTTTCGTCCACTTGTGCTCGGTAACGGTTTGTTTACCGACGAACGTTTCGTTTCCCTCCCGATCAACGACCGCTACCTTGTACAGAATGCCATCACCGGGATCACTGTTGTCCCCTTTACCCACCAAAGCCCGGAATGCGGCGGGAGGAGTGGCTGGCAAGGTTACTGGTTGGTAGAGCGCGAAGCTGTACCCGACGGCTCCGACCCAGGGCGGGTGCATGCGAATTGCTGATTTGTTAACGCCACCGCAGGTATACCACGATCGGCTGACGTGCGCGCGGGTATCACCGAAGTCAAAGGTTTCTTCGCCGCCGCGAACACACATTCCGCCCCGCCATTGTTCGGGCATCTCGACAAGCCGTGGAACTCGCATTTCGGTGCGCAAGCCCGTCTCCACGACCTGCGTCATCTTCTCGGATTGCAGCTTGATGTGCATGATCTCGGCCGTTTCCCGGCGTGGTGGACCGAGATCGATAACCACCTGTTTGGCCTTGCCGGGTGGCAGGGACGCGACCCGGCGATGCCCCTTAACGGACACCTTAACATCCCGCCTATCAGGCAAATTGCTGACCAATTCGATGACGAGGTTATTGCCTTCAATGGCGAGGTCCACGTAGGCCAAGGGCACAACGGTGAAGTCAATCCACTTCCCCTCGAACTGGCGCCAGATGCGTTCTCCCCTTTTGGCATCGGCCGGGATTCTCATCTCATGTTGCCGTTCGCCGCTCACGACCACGCGTTCCCCGGGAACGACCACCTGCCGGGGACAGCTGAGCTGAAGGGCCTGTGACTTCTCGTCCGCCGTTAGCAGATAGCTGAAAGCCTCCTCCACGGGCCGCACGTAGGTTAACCCCCTGGCGGTCCGGAGCTCTGCTTCCCCAATCTTTTTCCGTTCCTTGTCGAGTGCAATGGCGGAGTCGGCTTCAATCGCGAACCCGACCTCGGCCCCCTGGTAAGGAATAACTTCGTATTCGCCATCGTCGAGCACGCGGCAGATGCCGATACCGTTTCCGGCAGCCTTGTCGAACCTCATGAACCGGTCGCGGCCGTCCACGTAGATGTAGGCCGGAGTGACCGCATAGTCGCTGCGGTGTCCTGCGGGATCGCTGCTGATCACGTCAACCGCGCCGTCTTCCGTCCAGCCGATATAGCCATTTGGCGGCAGATCGCATTTGCGTCCATGGGCTTCGACCACCATCCGTTCGCGGGGATTGCCATTGACAACCGTCACGCAGCCGTTCGCATAGCGTGTCACGATTTGCGAGCGTTCGTAGACGCCGGTCGCCACCGCCCGCGAGGTCGGAAGAAGGTTGCCATCGGCGTCGGCGTACCGAATCTCCTCGGCGCTCGCCCCAGTATAGTGACCTTGAAGCTGCTGGAGCATGTAATAGCTACGAAGGGTTTTGTCGAAACCGGTTCTGGAGACGAGGAAGCCGGGATGTCCAAAGGCCACGGTGGCGGCGAGGAACCGATCAATGGAGGCATTCTTTTCCTTGCGAGTCTCCCCGTACTCGTAATCTCGCCCGAAGAACATTCGCGGGTTTCCCATGCCGAAGTTGCAGCAGAGATCGTGCATCTCGCGGAGGTCGAAGTCGACGAGCCACGGCTCGGTTGCGGGTGAGTACCGCTGGTCCTGGGCATAATTGCCATCGGTCAGTCCACAGTAAATGGCATGGTTGTTCCCCTCGGAGTAAACCGGTCCGTTCCAGGCCTGTTTTTGGAGAAGCATGATTTCCCCATACGCGTAATAGACCGCCGCGAAGGTCCCCGCGCCGGGAACGCGAGGATCATAGTCCGTGCGACTCCAGGGTGTCACCGCCGTATGGACATCGCAGTAGGCCGTACTGAACTGGAATTTCTCCTCGATCTTCGGGGCAAGTCTCGCACAGTATTCCACCGCCCGCGAGGGTTTCGGGGCGTAGCAACGGGCCCAGGCATGTTGCAGCTGGTTGTCGGGCCGCCGACTTACCATGTCGACGTCCCAGAATTGGTTCACCGGCGCGAAATCGGTGTAATTGTTGTACGGGCCATAGATGAAACCGAGCTCGTCCTGCATCACGCGGGCGTAGTGGTACTGCCCCTCATCGCCCCCTTTTCCCGGAGCGGCGCGCGTGCGAAAAGTAAAACTTTCGCCCCCGTCACGCCAACCGGTCTCGTGGTCGGTGATCACCACCTTCCTCATCCCGTAACGATGCACATTGCGCCAGTGTGCGATGTCACTCGCTCTGTTTCCGGCCCCGTGCGCCCGCCAGACGTGCGTGCCAGTGATATGCTTCCACGGCGAGGTGGGGTTGGCGATGGTGGGAAGCACCTCCTGGTAGCGTGGCGAAACGGTGAGAAAGAAGCGTTCGAAGCAGTCATTGCGCTGCCCGTCGGTCTTTGGCGTGTAGCGAGTTCCCCCGTTGTACGCGACACCTTCATCAGTAATTTCGTTGCTCGCCCACGGTAGGGATGCGTTGGAGCGATACCAATCGATGTGTCCCGTGAGGAACAACGCGGCGTCCTCCCGGCCACACACCACCACGGCTGGCCGAGTCTTGCGGCCGTAGGTGTAGTAGGGATTGGTCACGAGTCGCGGGGTTTCGACGCCGACCGCTCGGCCCCAACGAACTTCGGCCACACCGCCTCCCGGCGCGAGCACGTCAATGACCAGCGACTTATTCCAGAGACGATATCTCAGCGTTGCCTCGACGTCCTTATTGCCGGCCGTCAATCGCCATCGGGAAAGGACAACGTCCCCCTCACGATTCGTTCCCAAGTGTTGGGCCGTATCGGGCCGCGTTGCCTTTCCATCGACTGCCAAGTAGATTCCCCCGCCCACGCAGGGCTGTATCGGGTGGCCACGGCCTTCCCAGCTCACGGCCAGGTCGTCGAAAGTCCCCGTCTCCGGCGCGTACCTGTAAATGAGTGTGCCATCGGGCCCCTCATACCGGAAGATATAGGTCTCTCCGTCGGTTTCCAGGTGCGTTGTGAAGTCGTCCGTCAGGTTCTCGGGTAGAATCGTCTCCGGTCGCGTCGGGAACGGAAGCCGTCCCGGTCCCGTGTTCAGCCCGCTACTCTGCCCGTCGAACATTTCGACCCCGCGGCGGGGCCGCGACTCGAATTCAAGGGGCGCAAACCGCTCCGTAAACACGGCCAGGTTGTCAAAAAAGATCACGCGATTTTCTTTGTTATGCCCGCCGGTAACCACGATGGCTCTCAGCTTCGCTCCGTTCTTCACGCTGTCAATTTGCCCGGGCGTGAGCCGCTTATGGCACAGGAACCATTCCTTCCAACGCACGTTGACCAAAGGAACGTTAAAAAGGTTGCCCTCCGCGTCCTCGAACTCGATTACGACATCAACACGGGGCGTCGTCGGGTCGGGGCGCCAAGCCCAGTTGTTCCCATGAATCCAACAGGTCACGGCGTCAAAGGCAGCATGGATGGCTATCGGATCCGGTGGACGGATCCGGACCACGGGCTGGTCTCCCGTGCCCCGATAGGTCAGCTTGCCGACGTACTTACCCCATATCCGCTGCTCGCGGCTCCGTCGGAAACTGGCTTCGGCATCGGTCGTCTCGACCGTCCACCCCTCGAGATCCTCAAAATCGACCAATGGCGGGTGGTCATCCTCGGTGCGATTGGCCCACATCATCTCGTAGGGCCGCTCCCCCTCGTTTTCGGCAGCCTCAGCCACTCCACCGAGCGCCAGTAACAACGTTATGGGCCAGATCATCGGTGCCTCCACGGTCTGTTCATCGTTCATGCTCGACATAAGAGACAGGTCGAGCGTGATTCGTGCCATACTTGCGCCAAAACGCGCTCCCCGGCCGACCAGCGACAATCGCAAGCCACCCACGCGGCACATCATGATATACCGGTCGCGGATGACTTTCTCCGCCGCGAGTCCGACCAACGGGAGGACGGCTTGCGTCGGGCAGCTTTCCACCCGGAAAAATCGAACCGCCTGAAGTATAACATGTATCGTGTCAGTCCGTCATGATGACCTTTGGCATCGGCTCACGAATGAGTGTCGCGGTTCGTAAGGCGGGTAAGAGTGCCCGGCCGACGAGAGCGATTGCTCGGCCGTTACTAAATCAAAGGTAATCCACCGGTTCTGCCAGCGAGAACCGTAAAGGTCTTGCCGGTGGTTCTTAATTGAGCAGCAAATGTAACCCCCCGGGCATTTACCGACGTTGCCGGCAGCCTCGCGAAGCGCCGCGCCAAGGCAGCCTGGTCCGAAGTCCGCCGCGGGCCCCGGGAAGACCCGGTTGGTTTTCTTTGTCTCCCTCACCCACGCATTTTCCGGGAAAGACGCCTATTTGGGAGCCTCCTCCACGGGAACCATCTTACGCGTTCCGGTATCGTACGCGACAACCACGCGGCAGGGCTCATCGAGAGTGCGCGCGTTGTGGGGGCCCCGTGACGTCAAATTGGGCGGCCGCGGGCTGAAAATGCGTGGGAAATGGATTAAAATAAAGCGCGAAAGTTACGGGGCGCTACCGCGAGCGTCGCGGCCTGTCATGGATCGTGCCATCCCGCCAAATGTTGGCTTATGGACCTACCTTATACGCCCAAGGGTTGCCAACGGCACAAATCATGGTCGTGCGTTTTCACGGCCGGTCACCGGATAGCGTATCGTTTTCGACTCGCCTCAAGCGGCCGGAAACTTGTACGGCTCTGTTCGGCTTTTGATGGAAATGGCCGGGCCGGGCCGAAACGTGATGGATTGTTTACGCTCGCGGACCGTGCCCGGTTGTCCGGTATCGGTAGAAAGTCTTTGGGAAGCCATGACAAAACCACGCCGGTTGGCTGTCATCCAAGGAGTTTTGGAAGCGAGAGCCAGGTTTTGTCACCGGCTGTAACGTTCTTGAGGAGAGTAACATGAAGAAAAATGAATCCACCCCGAATAGCACTCGACGCCATTTCCTTCGCCAGGTTGCTCAGGGAAGCAGCGCGGTCATGGCCGGCGCCGCCGTGCTCGGTCAACCTCTTCCGGCGGTGCACGCGGCGGAAGACAACACGATTCGACTGGCCTTGATCGGCTGTGGTGGTCGCGGTACCGGCGCGGTCGCGAACGCGCTGAAAATCGACGACCAGGGGCCCATCGAGCTTTACGCCATGGCCGACCTTGAGAAGAACAAGGTCGACGGCCGGTTAAAGAATATCAGCGATCGGTTTCCCAAGAAGGTTAATGTCGCCGAGGATCGCAAGTTCATCGGTTTCGACGCCTACAAAAAGGCGATTGACTCGCTGCGCCCCGGGGATATCGCCCTCTGCACCACCCGGGCCTACATCCGACCCGTGCATGTGGAATACGCGGTCAAGAAAGGGATCAACGTCTTCATGGAGAAACCTTTCGCGCCCGACCCGATGGGATTGCACCGCATGTTGCGAGCGGGACAGGAGGCCGAGACGAAAGGCGTGAAAATCGCCGCCGGTTTGCAGTGCCGCCATTCACCCGCCCGGGCCGCTTTAATTGAAAAGATCAACAGTGGTGAAATGGGCGAGCTGTCCTATATTCGCGCGAATCGTCTTACCGGACGCCGCTGGATGGGAAGCCAGGGTGACCGATCCAATAAACTCCTGGAACAACTCAAGTTTGGCAAAATCAACCTCTTCTGGGTTGGTTCCGGGCACATGGTCGACAACCTCATCCATCAAATTGATGAATGTTGTTGGCTGATGGACTCGTGGCCCGTTTCCTGTCACGGCATGGGAGGGCGTGAAATTGGAAGCAACGATCACGGACAGAATATGGACATCTACTCGATGGAGTTCACGTTTCCCAGCGGCAAGAAGGCGTTCTGCGGCTTCCGCCGGGTGCATGACGCCGAGAAAGAGTTCGCCACGTTTGTCCATTGTGGAAAAAAAGCTGGGCAATTCTCGGGCAATGTGCATAAAGCCACGGTGCGCATGTACAAAGACCTGAAAATCGACAAGGACAACATTGAGTGGTCGCCGACCCCGGATGCTCACAGTCCCTGGGACTACGAGTGGATCGAGTTCATTGAGAGTTTGCGTACGGATCGGCCGCATAACGAAGCCCAACGGGCGGTCTATGCCGACTACGCCTCGTTGATGGGACGAGCGGCGGTCCATCTGAACCGAACGGTGACCTGGGACGAGGTCGTCAACTCGAAGTTCCAGTTCTGTGACTACCTTGACGAGATGACCATGGACAGTCCGCCGCCGGTGAAAGCCGACGAGGATGGCTACTTCCCGGCTCCAAGATCGGGAGAATGGAAAGAAGTCTAACAGCCCATGGCGACCGTGGTATTCGATCGCTTTGTCCACCTGGTAGGCGACGGGAGCAAGGAACATGGTGTCCTTTCGGTGAGCGTGTGTGACGAATTCTTCGGCGGCTGGTATGGTGGCTGTCATCACACAATCGAGTGGAGGACGGCAAATGCGTACCAGCAAGACACAGCCCTTTCCGGCTCGGTTGGCCGCTTTTCGGCGGCGGCCGAGCAGGCGGAGGTCCACGGCATCCGTCGGACCTGGTGTCGGCGGGCGAGCTCTGACAGCGAGGTGTTGTGGAACGACCGACAGGACACGAAAGCGGAAGGGCCCACCGACGTGATGGCCCTGGTCACTCTGGGGCTTGCGTCGGGGGAATCGGTGGTCTGTAACGTGCACGGCAGCGGCGAGAAACCGGAAAGGACCCCCTGGCTGTCCGAGTACTTCAAGGACCGCGACGTGGTGGTCATCGGCGACAACGACACCAGCAGCCAACGGCGCGCGCGGCATTGGGCCCAGTTCATTGCCGGCACGGCTAAAGGCTGCCGACTGGCCAAGCTCCCGGGACCGGTTACCCAGACGGGCCGTTAAATGCAATTACGCAATGGAGTCCGCGATGTGGGACTGGCCGAATCAGCGCTCGCGCAGCCACAAATGTCCTTTGGCGGCACGGAACTGTATCCGACACTCGCCGAAAAGCGGCTGCATTATGCTTTTCATTGGTGATGAATCATTCCTTCGTCGACGGTAACAAACGAGTTGGCCATGCGGCGATGGAGACGTTCCTGGTGATGAACGGATTCGAACTGACTGCTGACGTTGATGATTCCGAATCCGTCATTCTACGCCTTGCGGCAGGCGAGCTTGAACGGTTGCCGTTCACTGAATGGGTTGTCCAGAACGTGAGAGAGATCGAGGCCTGATACGGACGAACGAACGGTTGAACCCGGGCGGCGGATCGCGCGGAAATAGAAGGCAACGGTTACTGGCCGCCGCCGGGTTACCTTCGTCGTTCGCACCCTAGGAACCTTGCATGTTGATTCACGGCAAACGCTGGGACAATGAGCGTGCCTTCGCGAAGTTGCGAGGCAAGAAGATTCGTAGCCTCGAACTATTCGATACTTCCGTGGACGACATCTTTCTCGCCGACGTGGCCCGCGCAGGGTCACTGACCAGCCTGCACGTCGCAAGTGAATTGATTACGGACGCCGGAATCATCGCCGTGACTGCCAACTGCAAGATCAAGAGCTTGCTTTTGTCTGGCGTGCCGAACGTAACCGATCGAGCACTCGAATCACTCGCTCAATGCAAGACAATTCGCGAACTGTACCTCGACGGGACTGCGATTACTGACCGTGGCCTTGCCCTCGTTCGATATTTGCCTGACATCTGGTCGTTGGTCATCGACAACACGGCAGTCACCGATTCTGGAATTCGCGAGCTTGCGTCTCGCCGAATCAACTTAATCTCGTTTGCAAATTGCGACATTGAAGGCATGGGTTTCTCAACGTGGGAACAACCCGAGAAGATGTCGTTCTACTGCGATGGCAGCAATCTGACCGAGACGGGCTTTGCTGTCGCATGTGCGTCCTTCACGTACATGTGGAATGTCATTATCTCCAATACACACGTTGGAGACGCCGGTATTAAGTCGCTGGCGGGTCAGTCTCCAACAATGCTGAGAATCAATGGAACCCCAATCACACGATCTGGTGTAGAATGGATCGTTGAAAACCTGCCCGTGGAAGGGCTCGAGATCGATGAGAGGCAAATGTCGTCAGCAGACGCAGAATCATTCCCGAAACCACGCAGGCTCGATGTCCGCGTTCTCGAATAGGGTGCTAACAAAGCCCCGTAAAGAACGGCCAGACACCCTGAAATGGATCCGTTTGCACCGATGGATCCGCCGTTGGGCCTCTTACAACGGGTGGACCAGTTGTCATACCGGGACACACGCCACCCTGCCGAGATGGGTTGCTGCTGATACAGGATCCCATGACGGCTGTGCAACGTGCCGGCCTCTTCCATCGCTGAATATGGGCCCAGGCAGGGCATACTCGCGTGACCGCGTTCCCCCCGCCCAAGAGTGCTAGCGGTTATTTGACAAGATGACAGCGCGGCGGGTATATTTAGAGCGACGGGCGAGCGCCAGCGCGTTTCGCGTGCCTCACACGTTGGTGCTGATGTTTTTCATGATGGTTGTCGCGCTCGGTATGACCTGGGTCGTGCCGGCTGGCAGTTTTGAAACTGTCAGCAACGAGTCCGACCGTGACGTCGTGGTCCCCGGCACCTATCACAGGCTGGACAACGCCGAGCGTCTGCCCCCTTGGGCCCTGTTAACGTCGGTGCCGCGGGCCATGGCCGTGGCTTTCAGCAACGGTTCCGCGGAACTGGCCGGCACCGCGATCCTTATTGGCTTTGCACGCGCGATCGCCTTGCTGTTGGAAGACGGCCAAGTGCTGCACACCATCGTCAACGCCATGGCAAGCCCGCTGCTCCACCTGCCAGCTGAACTGTCGGCGGTCGGCATGCTCGGCATCCAGAGCATCATAAACGTTTTCGTTTGCTCCGGCAGCGGCCAGGCCTACCTGACCATGCCGCTTATGGCGCCGACCGGCGATTTGGTCGGGATCGAACGACAGGTTTCGGTGCTGGCCTACCAGTTCGGCGACGGATTCATGAACATGATCGTGCCAACCAATCCCGTGCGGATGGGCATCCTGGGACTGGCCGGCATACCATACGCCCGCTGGTTCCGTTTCATCCTTCCGCTGATTATCAAGCTACTCGCGTTCGGTGCCATTGCAATGGTCGTGGCGGTCATAGTAAGGCCCTTGTCTTGCGATTCCAGCTTCAGTATACCGCATATAGAAAACGATTGGCGATACCAACTTGCTTTTTTGTCTTCGGGAGTCGACCGATGTCCGAGTTCACTCGCTACGACGAAGCGGAGTGCGTGGCTGTGTTCGACCGGCTATTTCCACACGGGTTTGTCGGCGGAAACGTCATCGAGGAAATCGCTCCCGGCGGTTGGCCGCGGTCTCCGCTGGTCGCCGTGTTTCATCCGACCGCCGAACAGATCTACGACGAATCGCTACGGATGCATGAGAACATCCAGTCGTTGCGTCGCAGCGACGCAGACCGCCCCTCGCCGCCACCCCCCAACCGAGCCGAAATCGCCGCGCGGTATCGTCCGTCGCCCGTGGAAACCGAGCGCGAAATCCGCGAACTGGTCGGTATGTGCGTGTGGGACCTGTTTTCCGACGGCCACAAAGTCGTAGATGCCAGCGGGCGCGCCGTGGACCTCGGCTCCTTTCGGGCATCTGGCGGCTTCATCGCCGACTGGCTGAACCGCCGCATGGGACAGGACGAGTACGATTACACCAACTTCTACCTGGGAACAATTTGGGTGAGCCAGCGTGCCGACTTGACGCAGATCTATCGCATGATCTTCCGCCGGCTTAAAGAAGGGCAATTCGACTGGATTTATCGCTTCCCTCGGTTGCACTTGGTCGACCTGCGCCCGCTGAACGAACACTTGAATCGCGACGAGGAGCCGGAATGGGTCGATTATGATCCGTGCGGCGCGATTGCCGAGCAGCAGGAGGAAGCGGAGCGCCAACAGCGTCTGGCCGAGATGCGAGCCTCATTGGACGAGTCGTATCGAGAAGCCGTCGAAGCAGCCCGCGATGCGCCGCCGCCGACCACCGTCGCCGCCTATCGCTCGATCTACAACCACTTCCCCCGCGGCTGGCCGCCCGAGTGCGAGCCGTAGCATGATGATGGGCGCCTTGATCGCTCGGCCCTCGAACGTGAATTCTTCGTCGGTGGTCGTGTACGTGTGGACCACGTTGCTGCAAACATGGACATTCGGGGACAAGAGCTGCTGAGCAAAGTCCATTCTTCGCTTGAAAGCGAGAATGTCGTCGTGATACGGGTCGCTTCAGGGCAAGGAAAGACAACCTTGGCCTACCGATACATCCATCGGTAATCTCGCACAGGCCCCCTGTTTCTTGAATCCGTCGCCAATCTGCTGTTGTATATTTAGACTGAATGTCTTATTCTAATAAGACGATATGTCTTATGTGCAGAAAGGAAGGTTCACATGGCACGCAGTAAGCAGGCGGGCGTGAGTAACATGGAACTGCAGGTACTGAATACCCTTTGGCGACTCGGCACAACTACCGTTCGTGAAGTGACGGGCGAGGTTTATGACGACCAGTCCTTTTCCAAATATCAAAGCGTTCAGAAGCTCTTGGAACGGTTGGAGGAGAAGGGCTTTGTGCTGCGTGACCGAAGTACCAGTACACACTCATTCAGAGCCGCGATGAGTCGTGAGGACTTTCTTGGTCGTGAATTGGAAGCCATGGCCGAGAAGCTGTGTGGTGGTTCTCTAACTCCGATACTGATGCACTTGGCTGGCCGTTCTCGTCTCAAGTCGACAGAGCGAGAGGCCTTGGCCAAACTGATCAGTCGCGGTAAATCATAGGGATCGTGCAATGTGGATCATGACCACGGTGATATCGAATACACTGGTCGCGAGCCTGATTGCATTGCTCGCCGTCGCAGTAGGTAGGGTCGGCAAGAAGCCCGAGCTTGCCCACATACTATGGGCATTTGTGCTTCTTAAGTTGGTGACTCCTCCGTTATTTGTTGCACCAATTCCATGCCAGAGTTCCTCTTCCCGCGACGTTGCCGAAGCGCCCGACATGCCCGCATCTCTCGCTGCGGAGGCAACGAACGAATCTCCGGCGACTGGGGTCTTGCCAGTACACACACCTGAGCAAACTAAAACGGTGGTCATTAGCGATGGCGTCACGAAAACGATGCGTTGGAATGGCGTGCAGTGGATATTGTTGGGAACGTGGTGTTCTGGGGCGGTGCTATGGTTTTCGTTCGCCGCCAAGAGACTCATCCGATTCCATCGTATCATTCGATTCGCAAGGGAGCCGTCGCCCGAGATCGTTGAGGAAGCCAACCGGATAGCGCGTCTGTTCGTGCTTCCATACACACCGAAAATTGTTGAGGTAAACGGTCGGATTCCACCACTCGTCACAGGGATCGGCAAGAAGTCCTGCATTGCACTACCCACTGCGTTATTGAGCAGCCTGGACGCAGAGCAATTGCGTTCGGTATTGGCGCATGAGTTGGCCCATGTTCGCCGTGGAGACCAATGGGTTCGTTGGTTCGAGCTGGTAGTTGTAGGACTCTTCTGGTGGCACCCGATTGCCTGGTGGGCACGCTCCGAACTACGGCATGCAGAAGAACTGTGCTGTGACAGCTGGGTCCTGCGGGTGCTTCCTCAGGCCACGCATGCTTACGCCGAAGGCTTGTTGAAGACAGTTGATTACCTGTCTGGTACGGAGATCACAAAGGTAGTTGCGGCCACTGGTATCAGCAATGGAGTTTCACTGATGAAGAGAATCGAACAAGTGATGGAATGCGTACCCAATTCCGTTCTCAGCAGAAGGGCTCGCTGGGGAATTGTCTTGAGCCTCCTGGCATTCCTGCCAGTCGGCGTTGCGGCGACAACGGAGGAAGCACAAAAGACTGAAGACCATGCCCCCATGGTACCTGACGTGGTTATCCCCGATCTGGCTCCCCAGAATATCTCCGTCACGCCAAAACAACCAAGTTGGATTCGTGGGAATGTGAAAGTGGATTGCCTTGCATGGATCGACATGAGTCTCGGAACAACTACTTCAGAGCTCATACAGAAGATCACTGCTGCATTCGAATCACATTCCAGCATACACCGCGTGTCGTCCGTCAAGATTGATGCGAGCAATGGCACGCCCACGGTTAGAATAGCTTTGAAGTATAGACGCCCAGTCTTGATGGTCCGGACTGGCGACGAGCGTTGGCAAGGCGATTGCTACTGGCCCGTTTCCAGCAAAGGGTTTCTACTTCCTCCAGATGGTTTTTCCCCGAACGATACACGTAAATATCTGCGTGCCAATCTTGGTGGAACAGAGCATCCAACCGGAAGCATCGGTGCCCTATACGGGCACACAGCCGTTACGGAAGCCGCTGCTATCGCATCGAAACTGGGAAATGTGTGGAAGGGGCAGGTTAGCGAGATTACGTTTGCGGAAAATGCTGCTACTAAGTCGTACGTCTATGTGCTGACGCCAGCTCGTGACGGGATCACGGTGGTTTGGGGACATGCTCCCGGCAATGAAACGCTGGATGAAGCAACAGCATCAGAGAAGGTTCAAAGGTTTCGAGAGTTTGTTCGCAAGAGTCGAACCAAGTCGACGTTTTTGCCAACGCCTACCACCGTCCTCGACCTGCGTCCCGCGAAGGCAGCATCGCTCACAGATGGGACGGAGTGATGTGCTTCCCCCATCCCAGTAGGGCGTTGTCCCAAGAAACCACCGATTGATGACGCAGCCTGGTTATTTCATGATTCACCCGGGGTTTCAGACTTAGCGGAGTGGGAGCGTAGGCTGCTTGCTGGCCCCCGCCTCAGCAGGGCTGTTGTAAGAGCGATGTGGAACAGACAGGCGGTTGCCAGTGCGAGGAATGGCCAGCCAAACGATTGGAGTTCGACACAAGACGGGTCTCCCCCGGGCAGAGGGGCGGCGGAACTCGCTTCCTTCGGCAATAGCAGAATAACCGATCCGCATGACGGTGACAGTGTGCGTGGAAGCGGCGGTGGGGAGTAGGAGAGAGCGTCCGAAGCGGAGTGCGAATCCCAGCACCGCCACCCTGCCACGGCGACCGCGATTTTCCTTGACACGCCGGGGACGCGTTGCTTGTAATCGGATGCAAATATGTGGCGCACCCGGATCGGTTGCGCGCGAAAGACGGCAGATCAGCCTCCAGAGTTTTCACATCCTTCCCCCAAAATGAAATCGCCAATCCAAGCAGAATGAACGAATCTACTTTATGAAGCCACTTGGTTTTTCTATTATCTCCGACGGTCATTTATTCCGGCGACCATTTGTTTCCTGTATGGTGACGTGGCTAGTGATTGGGCTGCCTTCAAATACAGCCAGTGATGATGTCAGGCGACCTAGTATCAAGAAGCTTGAGATCGGACGGTGCAGTATCGAAGAGCTTGTTGATAACGCGGATTTGATTATCATAGGACGAGTCGATTCGATTCGGATGACATTTTATGGATTGTGCCGCCAGATTGGCTTGACCAGTATAGCTGTATTGGCGCCTTTATTAACGTTTATGGCGTGGAGGAAAAGGGGGAAAGCGGTGGCATGCTTTGTCGCTGTGACCCACTTGATAGCCTTCTTGTTTGTGCTTGGTCCTCAACCGAGTTTGAATTACCACAAAGTGGCCTGTGTGTCCGTGTCACGAACGATAAAGGGATCGGTTTCCGAGGTGAATATCCGGGTGCTTTACGATCAGAACCAAATTCCTCAGAAAACACGCTTTCTATCCGAGGAACCGATTTTTTGCGTTCAGCAGGATTATCTAGTGTTCTTGGATAAAGACTCCTGTGGCTACACAGTATCTTTTCCCGCTTGCCGAGTCTGGAGCATCGAACAGGGATGCGTCCAAACCATGCAAATGCGCCGACTTAAACGCCCGCCGATCAATCTGAATCGCCTAGTCTCAGAAATCAAACTGTATTGTGATAAACGCAGAGACAAGGAGATGTGACAGATTCCTTCACTTAAGGATGAATTAACAGAGTAACGACCCCGGGTGACGGTGACAGCGCACGTGGAAGCGGCGATGGGGAGTAAGGAGAGTGTCCGAAGCGGGGTGGCTTATTACTCAGAGGGATGAAGTAATCGAGCTCCCGATCCCTGTGTGGCGAGTCGAATCTGAACATCCGTGGCAAACACGCGCCACCGGGGCGCGAAAGCGATGCCGTGGAGCGTCATTGTCTGAATGCAGTGACAGAATTCGGTCATTGGTGCGGTTTCCCTCTCCGCGAGGCGAGACGGGTCCCTTCCTTCGGCAATAGCAGAATAACCGATCCGCATGACGGTGACAGTGTGCGTGGAAGCGGCGATGGAAAGTAGGAGAGAGCGTCCGAAGCGGGGTGACTCATTACTTAAAGGGATAAAGTAATCGAGCGTCTGTTCCCCGTATCGTGAGCTCAAGCGAAAGGTCAGTGTCACAGGTGTGCCATCGAGGCGTGGAAGCGATGGCATGGAGTGTCCATGTCTGGATTCGGTGACAGGAACCGGTCATGTGCGTGGTTTTCCCTGTTTTCGTGGTGAGACGGGGCCTGGTTGGTGTCAAGAGTCGTTTCAAAACATCCATGAGGGTCTCCGGTGTTGAGACGATCGGGCGCCGGGCGGGCACGTCAGAGGACGGCGAACGCCAGACGCCCTTGTGGGTCGGGCGGTGGACCGCGTCGTGGGTTGGCCGGGTCCGACGCCCCTTGGCTCTTTTTCTGGGTGTCATCCTGTTGGTCGCTCCGTGGTTGCTCACGCGCCGCGGCCAGGGCGGCTTCAATGCGTGCGCGGCAGACCTCCACCCGAGTGCGAACCTCGCACGACTCCGGGCAGACGTCGACGGCCAGCACGATGTCGTCCCAGATGAACTCCATCATGCGGCGGGCGGAGGGGCGATGCGTGCCGCCCACGTAGTCCATCTCCGCTTTGCAGATCGCACAGTGCCGGGGCCGGGGCCCCTCCGCTGCTTCGGTCGGCTCGTCGGCGTCCGCCACCTCCTCATGGTAAACCTCCACCGGCGGCACGCCCAATTGTTCGCGGATCCGGGCCAGATAGCTGACCACCTTCTCGCCCGCCGTGCCGGTCTACAATCCTCAGACGTGATCATATTCTAGCCACCGCGCGTACCCGCAATCCTTCCGCGCTTGTCTCACAATCAGGCTCCAGTCGAGCATCGGTCCAACCTATCAAGCCTTACGGATCAGCGGATTGAAAAGTTGCGCCACCTGATGATGGGCTGGAGCAATCGAGAGGCATTCATACCAGTCCTGCCGGAACCTGGCTTGCTGGCCTCGATCCCAACCATCGCAACTTTACGAAGCTCGTCCGCCTGCCACACATCATTGGTGCTCAGGGAATTCAGATGCACGCGACAGTTGTGGCAACGGAAACGCCAGCACGCCTTTTACCACTACCGGGAGAATCCGATGCTACTGACCGCGAAAACGACCGTTTACATCACCAGCCAGGAGGCCACCAGCGAGATGAGCTTCCTCGACCTGTGGAACGCCATCAAAGGAAAACTGGACTTGAGCGAAGTGGAAATCACCATTGATCCCGACGAGAGCCGGGCCCTGGACCGGAAACGGCTCGCCCGACGGGAAGTTCAACACCTGATGGCCAACATGACGGCCCAGCAGGCCGAGAGGGTCGTCGAACTGTTGCGCAGTGACGATGAGCTGATGGAACTGCACGACGACTACGCACAGGGGAACACTTCACACGACTACATTTCTGGGAAGGTTATACGTCATGCGAGCTTTCATGATTTTTCGCGGCGACAAGCCGCTGGTTTGGAGCACCGACGCGGACACGGAGGCACATACCGGAGTGGCCGAATGCTTCCCCTCCTTTCCCTCCCGCGAAATCGCAAACCGCGTGATGGCGGCGGTCGGGTGGCACTGGATGGGCGAGCGCGGGACGGGCTTCCATTTCTGACAACGCTAAACGCGAGCGGAGCCAGTGCACGGTTTCCACTTCCCTCGCGTGGTGCCATGAGTCGGTCACTGTGTACAGGCCCTCACCCCACACTGGCTCCGTTCGCTCAATCTCAAGGCAGTTAATACGTGGCTGATGTCGCACACCCTTTCAATCTTTCATCCCGTGTCAGGAATATATCGCTCACTCAGCCAGTGCCACCCGACGCCGACCTGCATCAGCGGGGAATACAGCGCGTCACCATGGGCCATCACCAAGCGGGTGAGCGGGCGCGGCAGCGTAAGCATCAGGTGGTGATAGGGGACCGGCAGCACATCCTGCTCCAGCTTTTCGGCCCACTGCTGCCGATACGCCTCCCGGCACGCCGGGCAATGCCGGTTGCCACGGGAGTTGAAGTACACGTACGTCTGCCCACAGGCGTCACACCGCCACTCGTGTTCGC